>JANLTU010000206.1:0-12936 GCA_031363085.1 Gammaproteobacteria bacterium | reverse complement strand
AGATTGGGAGGCGTGTTCGACTGCCAGTGGTCCATAACAGCGCAAATTTTCGTTAACTAGGCCGGCTATGCGCCTCAAATTCGCGCCGTTCTGTCCTGGTTTTCCCACTGTTTCGCTCCACACCACCGAAGCCCGGCAGGCACTAGCCGCCGGTCGGACTTCGAAAGAAAGCGGCCCGGATGGCCGCGCTCCCGAAGAATTTACGCGCGTGTGGGTTCGGAAATAACTTCGAAATCACGTGGCGCACTCCACTTGGCTGCGTGCGCACGGCGCACCCTGCGGGTATTATGGCCGCCTCCATTCACGCGCCGAGGTAGCGATGCTGATACTGCGTGGTCCTGCGGCGCTGTCCGCTTTCCGTATTGAAAAATTACTGGCGCTCGCGCAGCGAGTTTGCCCAAGTGTGCTGCGCCTGCGCGCGCTGCAGATGTATTTCGTGGCGGTGGAGAGCCTGCTTACCGACGCTGAGCATCGCCGCCTTGAACAATTGCTCGGGTCTGATACAGCGGTCGACCCGCACGACGCGCATGAGCAGATGCTGTTGGTGGTGCCGCGTGTTGGCACTATTTCGTCGTGGTCGAGCAAGGCCACCGACATCGCGCACAACTGCGGCTTGGCCAAGGTGCGGCGGATCGAGCGGGGCACGGCGTATTATCTGTTGGGCGCGAATTTGGCGCGCCTGGACGATGCGCAAACGCAGGCATTGAGCGCGGCGTTGCACGACCGCATGCTGGAGTCGGTGCTGGATACGCTGGACGACGCCGAAGCTATGTTCAGCGTGGCTGCGCCGCGTCCGTTGGCGCGCATCGATGTGTTGAGCGGTGGGCGCGATGCCTTGGAACGCGCCAATCGTGACCTGGGCCTGGCGTTGTCGGTCGATGAAATCGATTACCTGCTGGAAAATTTCCTGCTGTTGGCGCGCAATCCCAGCGACGTCGAGTTGATGATGTTTGCGCAGGCCAATTCCGAACACTGCCGCCACAAAATTTTCAACGCTGCTTGGATTATCGACGGCAAGCCGCAGCCACACTCGTTGTTTGCGATGATCAAGAACACGCATCAGGCGCATCCGGGTGGCGTGTTGTCGGCGTACCACGACAACGCGGCGGTGCTGCAGGGGGCGCGCGCCGGGCGGTTTTTTCCTGATCCCGTCACCCGTGAATACCGCGCCCACGACGAAGATGTGCATCTGTTGATCAAGGTGGAAACGCATAACCATCCCACCGCGATTTCACCGTTTCCCGGTGCAGCCACCGGTTCGGGCGGTGAGATTCGCGACGAGGGTGCGACCGGGCGCGGTTCCAAACCCAAGGCCGGACTAGTGGGCTATTGCGTTTCGAATTTGCGCCTTCCCGGCGCCGAACAGCCTTGGGAAAAAGATTATGGCAAGCCCGGGCACATCGCCTCGGCGCTGCACATCATGCTGGAGGCGCCGTTGGGCGCATGCGCGTTTAACAATGAATTCGGGCGCCCCGGCATCGCCGGATATTTCCGCACTTACGAGCAAGAGGTGGACACGCCGTACGGCAAACAACTGCGCGGCTACCATAAACCGATCATGATCGCCGGTGGCGTGGGTAATATCCGCGCAGCAGATGTGCACAAGCATGACATTCCGGCCGGTGCACAACTGGTGGTGCTGGGCGGGCCGGCCATGCTGATCGGTCTGGGCGGCGGCGCGGCCTCGTCGATGGCCAGCGGGCAAAGTGCCGAGCATCTGGATTTTGCCTCGGTGCAGCGCGGTAACCCGGAAATGCAGCGACGTTGTCAGGAAGTCATCGACGCCTGCTG
Source organism: Gammaproteobacteria bacterium (assembly GCA_031363085.1). Classification (GTDB taxonomy): domain Bacteria; phylum Pseudomonadota; class Gammaproteobacteria; order SG8-11; family SG8-11; genus UBA6921. Next base: position 11,145 of record JANLTU010000206.1, on the reverse strand, counting down.
GCAGTTGGGCGCGGCCAATCCGATTTTGTCGATCCACGATGTCGGCGCCGGCGGCTTGTCGAATGCGTTGCCGGAGTTGGTGCATGGCAGCAGTCGCGGTGCGCGCATTGAATTGCGCATGGTGCAAAGCGACGACCCCGGCCTGTCGCCGCTGGAGCTCTGGTGCAACGAAGCGCAGGAACGTTATGTGCTGGCGGTTGCGCAGCAACATATCCAGGTGTTCACGCAGGTATGCGAACGCGAGCGCTGCCCATATGCGGTGGTGGGGGAAGCGACGGCCGCACACGCGCCGCAATTAATTGTCGGGGATGGCCACTTCGATGACGATCCGGTTTCGATGCCGCTGGATGTCTTGCTGGGCAAGCCGCCCAAGATGCTGCGTGAGGCGCACCACCTCACCCAGCGCCATGCCGAGCTGGATACGCGCGGTATCGACATACGTGAAGCGGCGCAACGCGTGCTGCGCCTGCCGGCGGTGGCGAGCAAGCAGTTTCTGATCACCATCGGCGACCGCAGCGTGAGCGGCTTGGTCGCGCGCGATCAACTGGTCGGGCCGTGGCAGGTGCCGGTGGCGGATGTCGGCGTGACGCTGGCCGGTTACGACACTTATGCAGGTGAAGCCATGGCGCTGGGCGAGCGCAGCCCGCTTGCGGTGTTGAACGCCGCCGCCTCGGCACGCATGGCGGTGGGTGAGGCGCTCACCAACATCGCTGCCGCGCCGATCCGTCAGCTTGGCGATGTGAAACTGTCCGCCAACTGGATGGCGGCGGCTGGGGCGCCGGGCGAGGACGCCGGATTGTTCGACGCGGTGAAAGCGGTCGGCATGGAATTATGCCCGGCGCTGGGCATCGCCATTCCGGTCGGCAAAGATTCCATGTCGATGCAAACGGTGTGGTCGCAGGACGGCAAAAATAATGTCATGACCGCGCCACTGTCGTTGGTGATTTCCGCATTTGCGCCGGTTGGCGACGTGCGCAAGACACGCACACCGCAACTGCGCAGCGACTGCGGCGACACCGATCTGATCCTGGTGGATTTGGGTAAGGGACAAAATCGCCTGGGCGGCTCGGCGCTGGCGCAGGTTTACGGCGTCACCGGACAACACCCGCCGGACGTCGATGATGCGCACGCGCTCAAGGCGTTTTTCGAAGTCGTTCAGGAGCTCAACCAACGCGGCTTGTTGCTGGCGTATCACGACCGTTCCGACGGCGGCCTGTTCGCCTGCGTGTGCGAAATGGCCTTTGCCGGCCACACCGGGGTGACGGTGGCGCTGGATGATCTGGGCGACGACACCGTGGCGGCAATGTTTAACGAAGAGCTGGGCGCGCTGTTGCAAGTGCCGCATCGTGACACCGACGAGGTGCTGCAGTGGCTGCATGATGCCGGCTTGGCCAGGCACAGCTTGGTGCTGGGTACGCTGACGGCGGACGACCAAGTGACGTTCACGCGCGCCAGACGCAGCGTGTTCGCCGACAGCCGTGTGAACTTGCAGCGCGCGTGGGCTGAAACTTCGTGGCGCATGCAAGCGCTGCGCGATCATCCGGGCTGTGCGCAACAGGAATACGACACGCTGCTTAACGCCCGCGATCCCGGCCTGAATGCGCAACTGACGTTTGATCCAAATGCAAACATCACCGCGCCATTTATCGCCAAAGGCGTGCGTCCGCGTATCGCGATATTGCGCGAACAAGGCGTCAACGGTCATGTGGAAATGGCGGCGGCGTTCGACCGCGCGGGGTTTTCGGCGCTGGACGTGCACATGAGTGATATTTTAGGCGGCGGCGTCAGTCTGCGCGATTTCAAAGGCGTGGTCGCTTGCGGCGGTTTTTCTTATGGTGATGTGCTGGGTGCAGGCAGCGGTTGGGCGCGTTCCATTTTATTCAACGCGCGCGCGCGCGAGGAGTTCGAGGCGTTCTTTCAACGCACCGACATCTTTGGGCTGGGCGTGTGCAACGGCTGCCAGATGCTGTCGTCACTGCGTGAGCTGATTCCCGGCGCCCAACACTGGCCGCGCTTCCTGCGCAACGGCTCGGATCAATTCGAGGCGCGCGTGGCGCTGGTCGAAGTCGTCGCGTCGCGCTCGATTTTTTTTCAGGGCATGGTCGGTACACGTTTGCCCATCGCGGTCGCGCACGGCGAAGGACGCGCAGAATTCAGCACAGGATACCGTGCGCAACAGGCGCTGCAGCAGGGGTTGGTGGCACTGCGTTTTGTTGATAATGACGGCAAGGCGACTGAGAACTACCCGGCGAATCCGAATGGCTCGCCGCTGGGAATTACCGGACTGACCACCGCCGACGGACGCTTTACCATCATGATGCCGCATCCGGAGCGTGTGTTCCGCAGCGTGCAGAATTCCTGGCATCCGGCGGCATGGGGTGAAGACGGTCCGTGGCTGCGGATGTTCCGCAACGCACGTGCTTACCTGGGTTAGGCCGCGATGCAGGTTTCCGGATTTTTCGATACGGTTTCGAAGGTTTTGTCGTATAGCCGTTCTTTGCCGCGTCGTTGGCACTCGGAGTAGACAATATCCAGAGTTTCATTGGCATCGGAAGCTGCGTCGTTGACCTCGGTCAGCGACCGGCAAATCGATTTCTTCAAGAACCTGAACAGATCTTTTTCCGACATCTGTTCCACGCTTTCTTTCAATTCTTCAAGTGTCACGGCTGCCCTCCATCTCGATCTACAACTTAAGACTGGCGAAAAACGTGTCCGTAGATTTAAAGCTTAGGACAGTTTTCGCAATATGCACGCACTACCCCATTGGTGTCGTCCCTACTTTTTGATTCTGGAGGGATCGTTTTACAGATTATTCGGTCTATATGACAGAGTTGTGGTCAGGCGTGCCGATTTGCTGTGATTGCACCTGCAAATTATCTGGGGTTCGCTTGTATACAGCACGATCTGGCATTAAGTTAGACCCGTTTTGTTCAACGTGAGACAGGAGATCGACACAGTGGCTAAGAAAATTATGGTAGGTGCGGTATTGATGGCAGGGTTGTTGGCGTTGCCGATGGCAAGCTTTGCATGCGACGGCGCCGGTCCGTCGACCCATATCGGCAAAGTATCGTCGGTTGATGCGAAAGCGAAAAAATTTACCATCACCGATGTGCAGTCGAAAGGCCCCATCACCTTTGTCGCGAACGATGAAATTCTCAAGAATGTCAAAGACGCGAAGGGTATGGTAACGGTGAAGTACGAGGAACAAGATGGCGGCTTAACCGCGCTGGGCGTGACGTTCTAAAGTTACTGCAAGGCGGAAGTGTTGGTAGGCCAAGGGGTGGAGCGATCCGCCCCTTATTTTTTGCGCAGATTTATTGGCAGGTGCCCACCGAGGCCGGTTTGCAGCGGCGCCGGTCAGTCCAGGTGGTGTTGGCGAGAACTGCATCTTTGAAAAGCGCGCCGGGGATGACCGCGCCGGTGAGATCGGCCTGGGTGAGGTCGGTATTGCTAAGGTCGGCGCCGCTCAAGTTCACGGTGTTCAGTTTTGACTTTTGCAGATTGGCACCGGTGAAGCGGGCTTTTTCCAGCAGGGCATCGTTGAAGCGGGCTTGCGTCAGGTTGGCGTTGCCGAAGTCCGCGCCGGTCAAGTTGGCTTGTTCAAAGTTGGCCTGTGGTAAAGCACTGGCACCCAGCCGCGCCTGCGCCATGTTGGCGTCGTAGAAGCTCGCTTTCTCGCCGGTGCTTTTTTCTAGTGTCGCTGCGCGCAGATCGGCGCGATTAAAACGCGCGCTGTCCAGCGTTGCTCCGGCAAAATTTGCGTTGTGTAAATTCGCATTGATGAAGCGCGCATGGCCCAATTGCGCGTTATGAAAATCAGCGCTTTCCGCCTGCGCGCTTTCGAAGTCGGCACCGGTCAGAATCGCCTCGGCAAGCACGGTGCCGCGCAGGGTGCTGTTGCCGAAAATAGCTTCGCGCAAGTCCGCATGGGAGAGATTGCGTGCGGATAAATCGCAGCCATACCAGTTCACTTTGGGCGCAGGCGGGTCGTTGCAGGCACCGAAGGCGCCGCTACTGCACAGCAATAACACGGCACCGCTCCAGGTAAAATTATTCATGAGCAGTAGGGGTGTTGTGCGTGGCTGCGGGTTGGTTCACGGCGGACAATTGCGCCAGAGTTTGTTCGCTGAACAGCAACATCGGATCGACGCGTGTGTCGTTGAGGCTGATGGTCCAATGCAAATGCGGGCCGGTCACGCGCCCGGTCATGCCCACGGTACCCAGCAGCGTTCCAAGGGCCACGTGCTGACCTTCCTTGACGTTGATGCGATTCATGTGGCTGTACATCGAGATCAAGCCCTGGCCGTGGTCGAGGATCACGGTGTTGCCATTAAAAAAATAGTTGCCGACAGCGATTACGTTGCCCGCCGCCGGTGCCTTGATCGGTGCGCCTTTCGGTGCGGCGAGGTCCAGGCCGCTGTGCGGTTTGCGCGCCTGCTCGTTGAAGAAGCGGCGCAAGCCAAACGGGCTGCTGAACGGACCTTGCGCTGGCGGTGCGAAGTCCAGCGGAACCTCGTCGGTTTCGCTGAAGAGACGTAGCGCGGCCTGGATGATCTTAGTTTCTTTCTCAATGCGCAGCAGATCTTTCGCGGTCGGGTCGACCATGCGTTTGTTGCTGATGCTGAGGCGCTGCGTTTCGTATTCTTTGGCTTGCACGGTAAAGCTCACCGATTGTGGCGCGCTGTTGGGCACGGTGATTTCCAGGGTTTGCTCGCCCGGTGACGTTTCCAACGGAATGCCAACGATGGCCTGCCAATGTTCGGGGCTGCCGATGACCATCACGCGCTTGCTTTGGTAATGTGCGCTCGGGCGGGCTACCGAAGGCGTGGTGAGTGCGATGACGGCGATCCCGCCCGGCACGGGGCTGTGGCGTGGCGTGAGCGCCGGTGGTGCTGCGCTGGCGATGCTGCAAAACGCCGCAGCGATAAATATCACGACATGGCGCATGGTATGGCCCAAAGTTGAATGCTTAATTTTAAATGTTGAATTTAAGCGTGCGCTTTGCGCACATCTAAATTAAGCATTCACCCTTCATTATTCAAAATTATTCTGCATGGGTTTCTTTAACGGTGCAGAGCAAGCGCCCGTGGCCGAGGTGCGCTTCAATTGAGTCGCCAAGCTGCACCTGCGCATGACTTTGTACCACAGTTCCCGACGGATATTGGCGCACCAGCGCATAACCGCGCCCGAGGGTCGCAAGCGGGCTGACGGTTTGCAGCGCGTGTGCGGCAACGCCCAGACGCTGTTGGTAGAAATTCATGACCATGTGCTGCGCGCGAAGTAAGCGGTGTTCCAGTCCGACGCAGGTGCGGGTATGCGTGCGCAGGGTGTGCGCGGGTGTGTGTTGCTGCAACTGCGCATGCAACGCAAACAACCGCTGTTGTGTGTGGCGCAACAGGCGCTGCTGGCTACGTTGCAGGCGCAATTCCAATTCATCCACGCGTTGCGCCTGACGGGCCAGTGCTTGTGCCGGATGTTGCAGGCGCGTGCTTAACCAATGCAGGGTACGTTTGCCGTCGGCGAGAATCGCGGCCATAAAAGCGTTGATGCGCTGTGCAAGCTGCGTCACGCGGCGTTGTCCTTCGGCGCGATCAGGGCTGACCATTTCCGCCGCCACCGAGGGCGTGGGCGCGCGCTGGTCGGCGACGAAATCGGCGATGGTGAAATCGGTTTCGTGCCCCACGCCGGTCACGACCGGAAGCGCACAGGCATGGATGGCGCGGGCAACGACTTCTTCGTTGAAAGCCCATAAATCTTCGAGCGAGCCGCCACCACGCGCAACGATCAGCACGTCGCATTCGTTACGCGCGCTGGCCAGTTGCACAGCAGCGGCGATCTCCTGTGCGGCGCCGGCGCCTTGCACGGCGCTTGGATAAATCAGCACTGGAATGGCGGGATAGCGGCGGCGCAGCACGCTTAAAATGTCACGCAGCGCTGCGCCGTGCGGCGAGGTAATCACGCCGATGCGCCGGGGCAGGGTGGGTAGCGCTCGTTTACGCGCGGCGTTGAACAAGCCTTCGCCGGCCAAGCGTTGCTTCAGCACCTCAAACGCGCGGCGTAATGCGCCGTCGCCGGCTTCTTCGAGGTGTTCGACGATGAGTTGGTAGTCGCCACGGTTTTCGTAGAGGCTGACTTGCACGCGCAACAGCACCTGATTGCCGTTTTGCGGTTTGAACTTCAGCAGCATGTTGCGATTGCGGAACATCGCGCAGCGCACCTGCGCGGCTTCGTCCTTCAGCGAGAAATACCAGTGGCCGGAGCTTGGTCGTGACAAATTAGAGATTTCGCCTTCCACCCACAGCAATGGGAAGCTGCCTTCAATAATTGCACGTGCGGAACGATTCAGGCGCGACACGGTGTAAACGTCGCGCGGCGCGGCAGTTTGGAGTTCAGAGGCGGTGGGAGTCGACATAAACCGATGGAGTGTAATTTGCCGCGCGAAGTTCAAAAAAACAGGCTGCCCTGTTTGGGGCAGCCTGTTCTTGCTGCAAACGTGTAAGTTGGGCGCTTAAAACAACCAGGGTTTGGCGCTTTTACTTTCCATCGCTTGTTGTTCGCCCAGCTTGCCTTCTTCTTCGGCTGATTTGGCCAGCTTCATGGCGGCGTCAAGCTCGCCTTTTTCCAAAGCCGCTTTGGCTTCCTTGACTAGTTTTTCGGTGTCGCGCCATCCGCCACCGGCCGTATCGGCTTTTTTCATCGCCATCTCGGCTGCTGCAATTGTGGCCGCGACGCTGTCCTTGGTGACAGCGCCACCGGCCGCGCTCGACGCAGCAGCGGAAGTGTCGGACCAGGGCCACGTCCACGAGCAAGCACCGAGCGCGAGTGTAGAAACAGCGAACAGAAGGGCTAGTTTTTTCATTGCGTACATCCTCCTCAAGATACATGGTTGTTAAGAGCGGCGACTGGACCGGCTCGACTGCACGTATTTTCATCACAGCAGTGCGCTGATCACAGTGGCATTTATAAGTAGTAACAAGCTAAGCAGTTTATCCTCAAATCGTCAAACCCCGTGAGTATTTCTACGCACGCTCTGTTCGTCCGGCTCGCGCACTTTTTGCGTCGCGCGCAAACGCAAGTTTTAGGTTCAATTGTGCATCTGCTACACTGTCGCCCCCCCACACGCAGCGGTAACGACCATGCGCATCGTTCAGGAAGCTCTGACATTTGACGACGTTTCTCTGGCTCCGGCCCATTCTGTAGTGTTGCCCAAAGATGTGAGCCTGGAAACGCAATTAACTCGCGAAATTAAGCTCTATGTCCCCATCGTTTCGGCGGCGATGGATACCGTCACCGAAGCGCGGCTGGCGATTGGCCTTGCGCAGGAAGGTGGTATCGGCATCATTCACAAAAACTTGGCGGCCGAAGAGCAGGCGCGCGAAGTGCGCATGGTGAAGAAGTTCGAAAGCGGTGTGATCAAAGACCCGATTACCGTCACCGCCGTCACCAGCATCCGCAACGTGCTCGGCTTGACTGCGGCGCATAATATTTCCGGTGTGCCGGTGGTTGACGGCGACAAACTGGTCGGCATTGTGACCAACCGCGATCTGCGTTTCGAGACCAACTACGACGCCCCGGTGTCGACCATCATGACGCCCAAAGAGCGCTTGATCACGGTGCGCGAGGGCGCCAAGCACAGCGAAGTGTTGCATCTGCTGCACAAGTACCGCATCGAAAAAGTGCTGGTGGTGAACGACAAATTTCAACTGCGTGGCTTGATCACCGTCAAAGATATTCAGAAGGCCAAAGAATTTCCCAGCGCCTGCAAAGACGAGCAAGGCCACTTGCGGGTTGGCGCCGCTATCGGCACCGGAGCGGGCACCGAAGAGCGCGTCATCGCGCTGGTCGAAGCGGGCGTCGACGTGATCGTGGTGGATACCGCGCACGGGCACTCGCAAGGTGTGCTCGACCGGGTGAAGTGGGTCAAGAAAAAATTTCCGGACATGCAAGTGATCGGCGGCAACATCGCCACTGCGGCGGGCGCGCGTGCGTTGGTGGATGCCGGCGCCGACGGCGTCAAAGTCGGCATCGGCCCCGGCTCGATCTGTACCACGCGCATTGTCGCCGGGGTCGGCATTCCGCAGGTCACCGCCATTTCCAACGCCGCGATTGAACTCAAAGGCACCGGCGTGCCGGTGATCGGCGACGGCGGCATCCGCTATTCCGGCGATATCGCCAAGGCGATTGCAGCGGGTGCCCAGTGCGTGATGATCGGCGGCCTGTTCGCCGGCACCGAAGAGGCGCCAGGGGATGTCGAACTGTTTCAAGGCCGCTCGTATAAATCGTATCGCGGCATGGGTTCCATCGGCGCGATGGCCAAGCAACACGGCTCCAGCGATCGCTATTTTCAAGACGCGCGCGGCGCCGACAAACTGGTGCCCGAAGGCATCGAAGGCCGCGTGTCGTACAAGGGCAGCTTATCGGCCATCGTGCACCAACTGGTCGGCGGCTTGCGCGCCAGCATGGGTTACACCGGCTGCCAAACCATTGAAGAGATGCGCACCAAACCGCAATTCGTGCGTATCACCAACGCGGGCGTGCGCGAGAGCCACGTGCACGACGTGACCATTACCAAAGAAGCGCCGAATTATCAGATTGACTGATTCGTAGGGGCGCGATTCATCGCGCCCGTTCTAATCTGGGCGCAATGAATTGCGCCCCTACTGCTTTTGTAAACCATGACAACCGACATCCACGCCCATCGCATTTTAATTCTCGACTTCGGTGCGCAGTACTCCCAGCTCATCGCACGCCGCGTGCGTGAGGCGGGGGTGTATTGCGAGCTGCATCCCTACGACATGAATGACGCCGCGCTGCGTGCGTTCAAGCCCAACGGAATTATCCTGTCCGGTGGGCCGGACTCGGTGTACGAAACTGCGGCGATGCGCGCACCGCAGCCGGTATTCGAGCTGGGCGTGCCGGTGCTTGGCATTTGTTACGGCATGCAAACCATGGCGGCGCAACTCGGCGGCGTGGTGCAAGCGGCGGCAGAGCGTGAATTTGGTTATGCCCGAGTGCGCGCGCGCGGACATTCGGCGCTGCTTAAAGATATCGAGGATCACACCACGCCCGAAGGCTTCGGCATTCTGGATGTGTGGATGAGTCACGGCGACCGGGTCGAGACATTACCGCCCGGATTCAAGGTCATCGCCAGCACCGACAGCGCGCCGATCTCCGGCATGGCCGACGAAGCGCGTAAATTCTACGGTGTGCAATTCCATCCCGAAGTCACGCACACGCGCCAGGGCGCGCGGATCATTCAGCGTTTCGTGCACGATATCTGTGGCTGCGCGGCGTTGTGGAACGCGGGCAATATCATCGACGAAAATGTGCGCAGCATTCGCGCACAGGTGGGTAAGGACGAAGTATTGCTCGGTCTGTCCGGCGGCGTGGATTCATCGGTGGTCGCCGCGCTGCTGCATCGCGCTATCGGCAAACAGCTTACCTGCGTATTTGTCGACAACGGGCTGCTGCGCCTCAATGAAGGCGATCAAGTCATGGCGACGTTCGCGCAACACATGGGCATCCGTGTGATTCGCGTCAATGCTGAGCAGCGTTTTCTTTCAGCTCTGGCAGGCGTCGCCGACCCCGAGCGCAAGCGCAAGATCATCGGTAACTTGTTCGTCGAAGTGTTCGAAGAAGAGGCGGCCAAGCTCGAAAATGCAACTTGGCTGGCACAGGGCACAATTTACCCTGACGTGATTGAATCCGCCGGGTCCAAAACCGGCAAGGCCAAAGTCATCAAGTCGCACCACAACGTCGGCGGCCTGCCCGAGCACATGAAACTCAAATTGCTCGAACCGTTGCGCGAGTTGTTTAAAGACGAAGTGCGCAAGATCGGCGTGGAGTTGGGCTTGCCGTCCGACATGGTGTATCGCCACCCGTTCCCCGGCCCCGGTTTGGGCGTGCGCATTTTGGGTGAAGTGAAAAAAGACTACGCCGACATTCTGCGCGGCGCCGATGCCATCTTCATCGAAGAGCTGCGTGCCGCCGGTTAGTACGAGCAAACCAGCCAGGCGTTTGCGGTGTTTCTGCCGGTGAAATCGGTGGGCGTGATGGGCGACGGCCGCCGTTACGATTACGTAGTCGCGCTGCGCGCCGTGCAAACCATCGACTTTATGACCGCGCAGTGGGCACATCTGCCGTACGAGCTGCTCGGCAAAGTCTCCAGCCGCATCATCAACGAAGTGCGCGGCATCTCGCGCGTGACGTATGACATTTCAGGCAAGCCGCCCGCAACCATCGAGTGGGAATGATTTGAAGTTCTTCTAATTTAATGTGCCATTATTCTAGCGTTACCAGCGGCCAGTCGCTGCTCGATCTGATCAATCCTAGGCTGCCTTCTGCATCACCGTCGAAGAAGAAGCGTTAACGCATGGCTATCGTCATCGCCATTTACGCGGACTGGGAGGGCTTGCCCGCGCCGCTGCGCTTGGGCGTATTGCGCGCGCACGCAACGCAGGTCGAGACATATTTGAATTCGAGTTCGACGCTGCCGCACTGGCGCACCGGGCGACGGTCAATCTGCGGCTCGACCCCCGGCTAAGTCTATTTGAGGGCCGACAGTATCCGCCGCAGGGCAACGAGACTTTCGGCGTTTTCGCCGACGCCAGCCCGGATTGCTGGGGTCGGTTATTGGTGCAGCGGCGTCTGGAGCGCGAGCAGAGGGCGGGGCAGGCGGCTAAAAATACGCGCCTGCACGAATCCGACTATCTGCTGGGCGTGCACGATGCTTTCCGCGTCGGTGCACTCCGATTTCGGCTTGATGATACCGGCAACTTTCTCGATAACCGGCATGGTATTGCCGCCCTGCGGTCGTGCAGCAGTGGCCGAAGCTTGCCGCTCGCCTGGGCATTCCAGTCCGAGGGCAGGAGCGGATGGCGGCGGCGTTTGGGCTTGCGGCCTAGGGGCAAGTAGCAGGAAAATGTTCTTATGCCGCTTGTAAAATATTGTCCGCAGTGTGCGAGCAAACTCGACACCAACCTGATTGAAGGCGTGGAACGCAGAGCGTGTAATTCTCCAGGCTGTGGTTTCGTCCATTGGGACAATCCGTTGCCCGTGGTGGCCGCGCTCATTGAATATCAAGACCAAATCATCCTGGCGCGAAATACAAAGTGGCCGGGTGGAATATTCTCATTGGTGACCGGT
>JANLTU010000168.1:0-20273 GCA_031363085.1 Gammaproteobacteria bacterium | reverse complement strand
ACAGCGGCTGTCCGCACGATAAAACAAGCGCTGGTCAACCTGCGGGCAAACCGCGTTGTTGCCGGCGTTGATCGCCTTGCTGCCAAATTTAAGGGCAAAGGTATTGGTCGCTCCGCCATTCGCCGCCAAAATGTCAAGCCCGGGGTCGACGTTACTCATATCCCCGATCGACGCCAGCTTGCAGGTGCTGTCGATGTTGTAGCCCGTGCTGATGACTTTGCCGATAGCGTTGCAGTTATTCGTTCCTGCCGCGCCTGCAATGATCGAATTGGTGAGCTCTACGCTCGCAAGCGCATCGATATTTCCGCCCCCTGCTGCGCTGGTGTTATAGGCAAGCGTCGAATTGGTAAGCGTGGCAACCGCGCCCGCACCTACATTTGGCTGCGAAGACAATCCGCCGCCTCGGGCGCTCCCACCTGCCGTGGTTTCCACCCGGTTATTGCTGATGGTCACGTTCACGAAATCCAGGCTTCCGCTGCCGACATAGACCCCGCCGCCGTCGGCGTCATTACTGGTGAGCGAGCCTTTGTTGACCACGCGATTCGCATCGATCAGCGAGTTCTTTATCGTGGTCCTCACGAGGGGGTTCGAAAGATGTAATCCACCGCCTGCGATTCCCGCAGAATTATTTCTCACCGTACTGTTTACCAGGGAGGTCAAGACGTTCGCCCCCACACCACCGCCAAACATCCCTGCGCTGTTCCCGCTCACAACAACCCGGTTTAGCGTCGTGACCCCGGGTGTTGTACGTTCTAGGCCGCCGATTAAACCTAATGCGATGCCACCGCCACTGTTCACGGCACGATTGTCTAGAACCCAAGTGTCTGAAATCGTGACGTGATCTTTCGCGACGCCATACGCATAGATTCCACCGCCGTCACCGCTACTTGCGGTGTTGGCTCGAATCGTACTGTTGGTAACCGTCAGCTCATTACCTACCAACACACCGTTTACGGGCAGAGCTTGACTTGAGAAAATCCCCCCGCCTGAATATTGAGCAACGTTGCCGGCGATCACGGCGTCGTGAATTTCGATATTGCCGTCGGCAAAGATTCCGCCACCAAGTCCGGCACGATTATTGGTAATTTCGCTTTTGTTGTTGATCGTAAGCGTTCCCATTGAACGCGAAGAAAAAATAGCACCGCCGTTTATACCGCTGGAATTATTGGTGATTACACTTGCACTGATCAGAATATTTCCGTAATTAGACGCGCTAATCGCCCCACCGCCGCCCGTGGTGGCACAGTTTTGGATTGTGGATTCATAGAGCTCAAAATTCGGAATTCTTGGATCATTGCTCCCGATCAGCTTTTGCGTCGACAAGCGGATCGCGCCCCCCACCTCACCCTTGGCGTCGCCGTTGAATAACCACAAACCTGAAAGCTTGACGTCGAATGATCCGAACACATCAAAAATGCGATCATTTTTTTGCCCGGCGATAATGGTGTCGGCGCTTGAGTGACCGAGGATGACGATGCCATCCAAAATATCCAGATCGCCTTCCGCTGCCCGGTCTTCACCGCGCCCACCGCGCGTCAGCAGGTAGGTGCCGGCCGGAACCATCACGGTATCTAAACCCGGCAGCGCATTGGCCTGTTGGATCGCGGCGCGCAGGGTGCACTCGTTGGCTATCGCGGTCTCGCAGAAACCGTCCGCCAAGTTCGCGTCGACATCGTCGCGCGTGGAATTGACGGTGAATTCCGCCGCCGACACCGTTGTTTGCAACAGCGAAAATACGAGCACAAAACGCAGCACGCTGTAAAAAAATGCGGGAACGCGCAGACGGTTGCAATACTCCATGATGCCACTCCCTATTCTTACTCAAACAGCCTTCTAAACCTGCTAAAAAAGCGCAGCGCTACATGCAGCGCTGCACCAGCCCATCAACTATTTTCGTCGACATGCACGCTGCTACTCAGCCCATGTGACATATGCGCTACTGAGCAACAAATGTGCTTCCCGCGTTACGCTCCATCAAACGCGAACCGGTTACTTTTTCAACCAGCCATTGGTCGTTTGCGAGACGAAAACTTTCCAGCGCGGCCAATGAAGGATTCAATTGATAATTATTTAAACGGCACAAACTACCATAGCGAGCCCAGCATGCGTCCTGCACGCCGGGTCTCTGCGTCGGGTTATAAGTGACTAGCGAGGCTTGATAGATTGTCTGTCCACGAAATGGGATAGCAATCTTGCTGAGCGCCTTGCGGATGAGATCGGCCTTCACATCCATACGAATTTCTTCTTGTTCGGACAATGTGTAACTGTAGTCCGACGAATTTGCATCAAAGCGGATCGAAAACCAGTCGCTCTCGTCACGCGAACTGATCAGATAAGCAAGGTCTTTGTTGGTCAGCGAATGTCGCGCCAGATTCGACGCCAGGTTGCTGGCCGTTTGCCCGTCGATCAGGGCGTTTACTATTTGAACGGCCAGCGGTTGGGTCAGTAATTTTTGAATCAGATTGTATAAGTTGTATTTCACGACATAGCCGCGTTGCACCTCTACATCGTACGAATACTGCAAGTTTATGGGCACTAACGCCGTAACGTCGTTGTAGTTGATAGGTGTCGTTCTCAAGCTGCCTTGAGGTGCATATCGACAGGCCGCCAACAAGCTCAGCCCCATATCCAGATAGACATTGTTAGGCAAATTAAGCGGAGCATAAGGGCCTGCCGGGATCGCCAACGGCGGAATGGTGCCGCTACCGTTTGGAAAAATCGAAAAGTCGAAATAGGTGCTCGGACTTTGCATCCATAACACCGACGGCACGTCGAGACCCGGCACGGCTCCCATACCGGTTAACATTAACGAAGACTTCACCGGCAGGAATTCCCATCGGGACGGCGTAGTCGGGTTGGCATTCTGATACCCCACTAATTGCTGAACCAGATCCAGCGTGTAAGCGATCCTTACGGTTGCGCCAGGTAAGGCCGACAATTCGCGATAGCGATTGAGATCGACGTTTTTAATTGCTTCGTACTCCGCCAGTAATCTGAGATATTCGGGATCGTTGGCAATGATGTTGGTTTGGTATTGAGCAAGCGCCAACCGAGCTGCGCGTTCGGCATCGTCGGCAATCATGTACTGGGCCAAAGCGGCATTCGCGGCGCTTTTCGCAGCGGTCAACTGCTGCTGACGCAGATCAACCGCGCGATACGCTGCATCGCAAACGCCTCCCAACAGCAAACAAGTGTCCAGATCCATTTGTGCAAATCGAAGGTTATCTTCCGCTAAGGCCACGTCAGCTAATTTGCCCTGATATGCGCCAAGTGCTAACAATGTTTTCGCTTGTGCGGTTTGATAGGTATTTTGTAACGCCAGTATTGCGGAGTTTACTGCCGGGTTACTCGTAATCGTCTTGGCTAAATCCAGCAGGCGCTGCGCCATGGCCAGTAAAGCCCGATCCACGTTAGCCGCATTCTGCTGAATGTTGAGCAGCGTTGGGCACAAGCTGAGGTTGTTGTTGCCCTGAAATGTCACGACCTGGGCGCGCCCGACCAGTGGCGGCGGAATAAAACCCGTCGTGCAGTTTTTATCGTAAGCGATATTCAATGGATGCAGCGGATCAGGTGCTTTTGCGGCAAAGGAACAATCGTTGTATTCGGTGGGGTGCGGCGTATCGGTGGGAATGTAAATCGAGCTATTCACATACTTGCTATCGACCCCCGCCAGAGCCACCAACCGACTACGACTACCATAGAGCTTGACAATTAAATCCGCCTTGCCATCTGCGTTAACATCGGTGAAATCAACCGACTGTACCTTGGATAAAGGAACACCAAAAACAGCATCGGTGAACGTTTGGCTGAGCTGTGACCAAGGCGTTGCGGTTGACAATACTACGAAGCTCTCCTGGCCCGGCGCGCTATACATGGGCCACAGTAATAAATCGTTATAGCCATCGCCATTGACGTCTCCGATTACGGTTCGGTAAGGCGCAGGGGTGTATACGGTACTGATGCCCAGCCTTCCCAATATCGTTTTTACCATATTTGCACACATTGCCGTGCGCGCACCCGCCAAGTTGCACGGCATGTTTAATAACGTAAACCCGCCTGTTGTAGGTGTAGGTATAAGGAAAAAATCACCTGTTAGCGATGCGCTCAGCACATCGAATTGCTGTCTGGCACTCGAAATATCAGTGGGCGTACAACCTACCGGGAGCGGGAACCCCGCGCACGTCAACCCGGCGGCGGCAATTTGCACCTGGCGATCTTGGAATTGCACATAGAGCGCCCCCTCTGGCGTTATGAACACCTTGTGGGAATCGTGCGTAAAACCCGCAGCCCAAGCCTGTTGCGTCACAGCCACGAATAAAAAAATGAAGCACAGAACAGTTTTTTTGCGAAACATGGTAGCCCCCAAGAATCAGCCAATAACCCAACGCCTGCGCAACCGCACTTATTTTTTGGAATACACAACGCGGCGGTCGCGATGCTGAGTTTGTTAAGAGTCCAATGTGAATCACAAATTGCTTATGCACAATCGCATCTTTGGACTAGTCCTTTTTGATTAGACACCGGTTGCGGGCGCACGTGGCCGCACCCTGGCCATGCGGTTCGACAGCGGCTGTGGCTTGCTCCAACTTGCTGATTAACTTCTTATTTGAGGGACCACAGCAGGGCGCGTTGCAGGTCCGAGAAATCATCTGCGCCACTGTGGTTTGCGTAACAGCCACGCTCCAGACGGAACACCGACGCGCACAATTCCGCATCCAGGCGCTGAGGGATGCGGGCATGCCTCAACCACTGCCGCAGCGTCGGGGGTGGCTTATACGTACTCGTGCCGACGGCGTCGAATTCCAGCAGCGCGGTTTTGAGCGCGTGAATATTTTGCGCGCGCTGGATGCGGCGCAGTCCACGCGCGCGCTGCCGGTATCGACGCAGCGCCACCACGAGGCGCCGCGCCGGCCATGCCAACACGAGCAGGGCGATACCCACGCCACCGCCCCACAACACCCTTTGCCGCCACGGGCTGATGGCGGTGATGCGCTGCCCTGCAAGCACGACGCTTGCGAGCCGTTCGCGCTGCGGGTCGAAATACGGGAGGGCCAACTCCGGCAGCTCAAGCTCTCCGTGCTGTAATGCCTGAAACGGCAGCGTTACATGAAATGTCTGCGCCAAGCCGGTTGCGCGCGTCGCGTCTTCGGCTTCGATGTCGAGCGGATAAAATTGGATGCCCGGCGCAGCACCCAGCGTCGCGGCAAGCATCTGCGCCAGCCCGTTCGCGCTCAACCCGGTTCCACTTACGCGCAAACGCCAATTCTCGGGCCGGTTCACGACATTTTCCAGCGGCAGGTTTTCCACCTGTAGTTCGGGTGCCGGCCCCACCGACACATGCACCGGCAGATACGCCGGCACGGCTTGCGCGGTGAACGTTAACGGGGGCGCCGCGTAACGCAGACGCACCCCGAATTTATGCGCGCGTAACAGCGGAAATTGCAACGTGTGTTCGCCGTCGCGTAATGGCGTGGCCGCCCACGCGTAGCGCAGCACGTTAAACGTTGCGCCGTCGATGCTGTCGTTACGACGTGATTGCGCCAATGCACGCAGATATAAACCCGGCGCCGTGGGTACCTCGATGGGCGCCCACACCAAACTGCCGTTGTCGTAGACATCCAGATACAACAACACGGTTTCACGTGCGTGCGGTGAACGCGGTTCGATGCCGGCGCGCAGCAGCACGCGCGGAATACTGGTACCCGCGTCCTGAACCATAATTGCAAGCTCCAAGCTGCTTGCCTGCAAAATGTTGAGCTTGGGTATTTTAAGCCGACCACTGCGCAACGGATACAAGGTGACGGTGAGGATCTGCGTCGTCGTTAGCCGGCCATCACGCATGCCGGTCTGCAGGTTGCGCGAGAGATCCTGAATTTCAAAATTGGCGCGCAGCACATCCAGCGACAGCGTTTCCAGCGGCGGTGTCGCCCCGGCAACCTGAGCGGTGATTTCCAGTTGCAGCGATTCGCCGAGCACGACGGCGTTTCTGTCCACGCGCACCGTAAGCGAGTTCGCTGCCAGCGTGGCTTCGGCCACAAACATCATTAACAACAACAGACCCCTCACCATGGCGGCAGCTTTTCCATCGGCGTAGCGATGCGCGGCGCATCGAGCTTGATCAACTCCTTCAACAACCGCTCAGGTTGATCGTTGACCAATTCAAGTTTCTTCAAGGCCGCGCGGTAGTCGCGCTCCGCGTCGAGCGGTCGATAGCCTCCTGCCGTGCCTGCGTCCGGCGTCGCGGTGGCGGTGGCGCGTGCAGCATCGCTCGCGGCCGGGTCGTGCACCGGCACCGGATCCATGTGTTCGCGCGTGGTATCGAAGTCGACCGGCGGCTTGTTGCTGGTTTCCTCTGCGGTAACTCCCAAAATCTGTTGACTACGTGGCAGCGGAATCCCGGTCGACTGAGCACTGGGTTTTGATGTTTTCTCCAAGCGAGCGGACGCGTGCGCCAGATTAGCACTCGCATTGAAATCGTCAGCGCGTAATTCCAGCGTACCCACGTAGGCATCGACCGCCGCCGAATAATTTTTAACTTGAAAATAGCTGTTGCCCAGATTAAACAGCGCGTCGGCGCGCTGACTGTCGTCGCGCGCATTGAGCAATGCGGCGGTAAATTGTTCAACGGCTTCAGGGTAACGCTGACGCCGATAGGCGGCGGCACCTTCGCCGAGGCGCGCGTCGTAGCCGTGCTGTGCGTGGTAGAGCAGTTGCGCGAGCGAATAGTTTTTGTCGCGATACGCCGCGTAGGCTTCAGCGAAACTTGCCGCCTGCGCCGGGGCCGCGCAACTTCCCAACCACACCATGGCAATACACGGCAGCAACAAGGCAGAGGGTGCGCGTTGCATCCAGCGACCGGCTTCCGGCGGCAAAACCAAGAGCAAAAGGGCCAGGATCAGACAATACGGGTACAACTCCAGCCACGCGTGTACATTGCTGCGCTCAGGCAGCGCGCCGGGGAGCGTGAGCAAGCCCTGTTCGTACAATGCCTGCCCATCTGCGTCGCCGTCGCGGGCAAATTCCACGCTGCCGCCGGTCGACTCTGCAAGTTGACGCAGTGCGCCGTCATCCGGGCGGCTGATGCGGGTCACGCGCGCTTCAGCACTCGTCACCGGCTCGCCGGCGCGACTCGCAGCAACCAGAATATATAATGTCACGCCTTGCGCCTTGAGTTTTTCAACCGCCTGGCTTACCGCAACTCCGCGTGCGCCCGTCAACGCATCGGCTTCGCCGTCGGTGACCAGGAAGACTGCGCCGGCTTTCGCCGCGCGTGGCGTTAACTGTTGATAAGCCAGCTCCAGCGCGGCAGCCAGATTGGAACCCGGCAGCACAAATAAGCCGGGCTCGGCAAGCGCGAGATAATGCGCGAACGCGGCATAATCGTGCGTCAACGGCGCAAGCAAACCCGCAGTGCCCGCGAACGCGATCAGCCCGATGTGTTCGCCGTGCAAGCGACGCAGAATATCGGCGATCTCAAGTTTCGCTCGCTGCAAGCGCTGCGGTGAAATATCCGTCGCCAGCATGGAGGCAGAAACGTCCAGCACCAGCATAATGTCAATATCGTGCGTGTTCGCCACCGCACTGTCGGGCGCATTCGACGTCAGCGGCAACCGTGGTCCGGCGGCGGCGCAGGCCAGCGCAAGCCACGCAATATATGTCAACACTAACGCCCAACATTGCCTGGGCGGGCGCGTCGCCACGTTGATGGCCCACGGTCGCAGAGAGTGATCGGCATAATTCAGCAGTTGCACGCGTTTGAATTTGGCGAGCGCCGCAAACGCTAGCGGCTGTAATGCCAGCAGCAACCACCACAGATTGCGCCATTCGAGTTGTGCCAAATCGTTCAGACGGGTCACGCGCCCCTCCATAATTGCAGGACACGCGCGGTCGTCAACAGCGTGATCGCCAGCAGCAACGGCAACAAATACCATTGCGTCACCGCCCGCTGGGTGGCGGGGCGTACGATACTTTTTTCCAGCACGTCGATGTCCTGGAGCACCGCATTCAGCGTGCTGGAGTTGCCGGCAACGTAGTAACGTGCGTGGGTGAGCGCCGCAATGTCGCGTAATCCGGGTTCGAGAATGGCCGTGTTTAACGTCGTGCCCGGCGTTTCTGCAACGTCGCCGCCGATCTGCACACAGTACACCGGCACGGCCATACGCCGCGCCAGTTCCACCGCTTCTGCCGGGCGCAGGTCGCCGGCGGTATTGTCGCCGTCGGTCACCAAAATCAGTGCCGGACGCGCGCGCCCCTGTAATTTAACTTGTTTCAACGCCAAACCCAGCGCGTCGCCGATGGCGGTGTTGTCGCCGGCGATACCGGATTGAATGCGGCGAAGTGATGCCGTGACCAACCCATGATCGAAGGTTGCCGGCACCAAGGTGCTTGCGCTGCTGCCGAAGACCACGATGCCGAAGCGGTCTTCGGGCCGGTGCTCGACAAATTGCTGCATGATGCCTTTGAGTACCGTCAAACGTTCGACCGGCTGAGCGTCGAGTTCAAAGTCGCGAATGCTCATGGTGACCGAAGTATCGAGCAGCAGCACAATATCGCGACCTTGCGGCGCCTCCGGAAGGAAGTCCCCCACCGTCTGCGGCTGCGCCAGCGCCACGCAGATTAATAACGTCGCAACATGGCCCCACAAAATGCTGCTGCGGCCACGATGCGGAGCAACCAGAACTGAGCCGAGATCTGGATGCGCCAGCGTGACGCTGCTGCTTACTTCGTCAACATACGCACCACGCCGCCGCGCGAGTGCGAAATAGACTATAAATACCGGGATCAGCAGCAACACGTACGGTGCGTTAAACGTGAGCATCAGCGCGACCGCCGTGCCCAGTCAGCCGCTTCGCGCAACAATGCGTCGACCTGCTGCGGATCAAGTGCGCTGCCGGGTTGATAACGCAAAAGATCCAGGCGCGCGACAAAACGCTGCCAGCGATCATGCTCCGACCCAGCGCACACCCACTGCGGCTGCGTTGCACACAGGCGATGGCAACGCAGGCAACCGCGCAATTCCGACGCCAGCGCATACGCGAGTGTGCGTGACGTCAGGCGTCCTTCAGTGAAGTCACGTCGCAGGCACCGCAAACGCCGCAGCGTACGCCGCCGGTGTTTGTTTTTTTTCCACCAGCGCGTCGCGGCAAGCACGCTGATCACCACGGCGACGGCGATCACAACCACGAGCACTGCATTCGATCCCGCTGCCGTGACTGGCACGGGCTCGACAAGATCGGCTAACTCGACCGGCAGCTCGTTCATGCGAATTTTTGCAGCACGTCTTCGTTGGTCATGCACACATGCAACGCGATGTCCGCACGCGCCAACAGCGCACGCTGTGCCTGATGCAGCGCGTTTTGTGCCTTGCCGAATGCGCTGCGCACGACGGCGTCGTGCGTGTCCAGCGGACGGGTTTGGCCCGAATCGAGAGCGGTGAAGCGGCACAAACCCACGTCCGGTAATTCACATTCCACCGGGTCCAGCACTTGGTACGCGCTAACCTGATGCTGCAGCGCGAGGCGCGCCAGCTCAGGAAAATCCGTCGCGCGGAATTGGCGCAGATCGCCGATGAACACCACCCGTGAACCCAGCGGCAATTGCGCGTGCAACGCACGTAATATGTGTGCCAGCGGCTGCTCATGTGAGCCGCTCCCAATCGGTAGCGGCGGACATGGCGCAATCGCGGCATCCACTAACTGCCGCACACCGGCTTCACCGCCGCGATACGGCAGCGTGATAGCGTCCGGTTGCCACAACGTGGCGCCCATGGCGACGTGCTGGCGCGCGTTCACAAACGCCAGCAGCACGGCAATGCGCGCCGCCTGGGTGACTTTGAGTTGGGTGCGCGTGCCAAAACGCATACCGGCGCCGCGATCCAGCACCAGATGCAGTTGCGGCTGATGCTCTTCGCGAAACGTCTTTAGAAAGGCTTTGCCGGTGCGCGCCGTGGTGCGCCAGTCCATGCGCCGAACATCGTCGCCGGGCTGATAGGGGCGCGCCTCTTCATAGTCAAGACTTGAGCCCAGTATCGCGGAACGAAAATCGCCGCTTTGCGGATGCTGCACTTCGCCTGCATGTGGCCACCCCGGCGGCAACACCTGTGCACTGCGCAGGATTACGGCGAGTTCGGCTTGGCTTAACAACGCTGCGTTAACGGCAGCGGATGGGTCGCGCGGCTGGTTGTAACCTGCGCTATGACGTAGTGCTGCAACGACGGAGTCGAGCGAAATTCTCACGGCACCGGCACAACATCCAGCAACTGTTTCAGCAACAGGTCGCGCGTGACACCTTCCAGGCGCGCGTTGAATTTCATGATGATACGGTGCCGCAGGCAGTCGGGCGCGACGTCGATGATGTCGTCGGGCGTTACGTAATCGCGTCCCTGAAAATACGCCCGGGCGGCGGCGGCGCGCGCCAGCGCCAGCGATCCGCGCGGACTGGCGCCGACCTCAACCAAGCGCGTTAAGTCGGGCAGCCAGGCGTCGAGCGAACGCGTTGCCGCAGCTAAACTTACGATGTAACGCTCCAGCAGCGGGTCGATATGCACTTGCGCCACCTCGGCACGCGCCGCCAACACCGTGGCAACATCAAGCACCGGCGCCTCGATGCTGGCACTGCCGCTCGCCAGACGGCGCCGGTCGCGTTGCAGGATTTCCAGCTCCTCGTCGGGTGTCGGGTAAGCGAGCACAACGTGCAGCAAAAAACGGTCAAGCTGCGCCTCCGGCAACGGATAGGTGCCCGCCTGCTCCAGCGGATTTTGCGTTGCCATCACCATGAACAACGCCGGCAACGCGCGCGTTTCGCCACCCACGGTGATCTGCTGCTCCTGCATCGCTTCGAGCAGCGCCGACTGTACTTTGGCCGGCGCGCGATTGATTTCGTCGGCAAGAATGATTTCGTGGAACAGCGGGCCGCTGACAAAACAAAAATCGCCCTGCTGCGGATTGTAAATATCGGTGCCGGTTAAATCCCCGGGTAATAAATCCGGCGTGAACTGAATGCGCTGGAATCTGGCGTGCACGCCCGCCGCTAGGGTTTTTACCGCCGTAGTTTTGGCAAGACCTGGCACGCCCTCGACCAGCACGTGCCCGCCGGTGAGCAGGCCGATGATGAGACGGTCGAGCAAATTGTGCTGGCCGACGATGACGCGTTGCAGGTAGCCGCGCAGCGCGATGATGTGATGCTGGTGGATCATTTTAGGTCTCCAAAACATCCGCCGGCAGGCACCGGCTCACGACGACCCGCAGCAGCATCATAACGGCATGGACGCGCTCAAGCTTGAAGCAGGCTGTGCTTGACTTTTTGCTGGATGAACAGCGGACGGCACGGACAACAGTGGATGCGCTGACGTTTGCTCGGTCGTTGTCATAAAATGTCAAGATGTGATGTTTCCTACAAGTTACTACTCCAGTCGCTTGGCCCGGAACGTTGCATGACATCCGACACATATTCCAGTCACCTCTGAAAGCCCCTCCAAAGCTTTCCTCATGTCCGCTTCTTTTGCAGCAAGAGCGAGACGACTACTGGCACGATGCATTTCCCCGCCTAAATATTGCATAGGGGGCGGCATATACGCCCTCTGCCGGGCATTTCTTGGGCCCACGGAAGAAACGCCAAGCCTAAATTCAGCAATCTCTGCTGCACGATTGAAATTTGACTCCGCCAACGCTTGTTGTACTTCTTGTAAGCTCGATAAGTGGTGACGCATGAGATCGAGCATGGATTGCCTTACGCCATCCGGAAAATCAACCATTACTCTGTTATCTTGAATATCAGCAGAGTCATCAGCCTGATCCACCGCAAGGGCCGGCGATAAAATCATCGTCATGCATAGTCCAAATAAAAATTGTTTCATCTGCTTACTTCCTCATATAGGTGATAGCGATCTGTCAACACTAAGCGCAACGTGATCGCTGAACCACTTAAGTTTCCGTGAATAAATTGTCAGGTAGTATTGAAGATAGGAACCGGCAGGTATGTTGGCTATCGCAATGCTGCAATCACCCGGTCACCAGCAGGAAATCTTGTAGTGTCGAGTTGCTCCGGATTCTTCCACACGCTGCCGGGGATGATTTCGCTGCACGCTGCATAGTCGTTGTGCCGACGTACATCCAGAACCAGTGCGTCTGTACGCTGCGTTTTCAGCAATTCAGGTTTGATGGTGCGATCCATTTTTTAGACTCCTTGCAGGGTGAGCAGTGTGGTGTTGATTACAGCATCGGCCGCATGATTTTCACGAGCAAACCGATCACGGCGCAGGCCGCAATCACCTCGATAACACCGCGTTTGAAGCGGAATAGCGCGAGCGCCGCCGCCAACGCGATCACGGCGGACGGCCAATCAAAAGTTCCGCTGAAGCCTTGCGGCCACAACACGTGGTAACCGAAAAAAAGCGCCAGATTCAAGATGACGCCGACCACGGCGGCGGTGATTGCGGTCAGGGGCGCGGTGAATTTGAGATCGCCGTGGGTGGACTCCACCAGCGGACCGCCGGCGAGAATGAAAATGAATGACGGCAGAAAGGTAAACCAGGTGACCAGCGTTGCCGCCACCGCGCCTGCCAGGAACAGCGCATCTGGGCCCAACGCCGCCTTGACGTAACCGCCGACAAAGCCGACGAAGGCGACTACCATGATCAGCGGCCCGGGCGTGGTCTCGCCCAGCGCAAGGCCGTCGATCATCTGCGTGGGCGTCAGCCAGTTGTAGTCAACTACCGCGCCCTGATAAACATACGGCAGCACCGCATACGCCCCACCGAAGGTGAGCAGCGCGGCCTTGGTGAAAAACCAGCCCATCTGTGTCAGCGCACCGTTCCAGCCATAGAGCGTCGCGAGCACCGCCATCGGCACCGCCCACAACAATCCACCCACGACTAACACGCTAATCAAGCGTGGCCAGCGGAAGCGCGCGAAGTCGGGCGTGGGCGTGTCGTCGTCGATCAGCGCCGGACCACGTGCTGTGCCGGCTTTGCCGTGACCGCCGCCGATCTTGAAGGTTTCCGGTGAGCGCCGACCGCCCCAATAACCGATCAGTGCGGCAGCGGCGATGATGGCCGGGAACGGCACGTTAACTGCGAAGATCGCCACGAACGCGGCGGCCGCAATCGCCCACAGCACGCTGTTCTTCAAGGCACGCGAACCGATGCGATGGGTGGCCTGTACGACGATGGCGGTGACCGCCGGTTTGATGCCGTAAAACAATCCGGCCACCAGCGGCACGTCACCGAAGGCGATGTAAATCCACGACAGCGTGATCAGCATGAACAGCGACGGCAGCACGAACAATCCGCCCGCCACGATGCCGCCCCAGGTGCGGTGCATAATCCAGCCGATGTAGGTGGCGAGCTGCTGCGCCTCCGGCCCGGGCAGCACCATGCAGTAATTCAGTGCGTGCAAAAAGCGCCGCTCGGAAATCCAGCGCCGGTTCTCGACTAATTCCTGGTGCATGATGGCGATCTGCCCGGCGGGACCGCCGAAGCTGATGAAACCCAGCTTGAGCCAGAAACGAAATGCCTCCCAAAAACTCACGGCGGCCGGCGGCACGTTGGCGTTTGCGGCGGTCGAGGATGCGGAGCTGCTCATGGGGTTTGTGGTTCCTTTTCAAATGCGGTGCGCAGCCCATCAAAAATAGCGCTGGCAGCCTGCAGGAGCTGATCATCGTCAAGAATGGCTAAGCGTAATCCACCCAGCACCCGCTCGACGCCGGCGGCCTCGGCGGGCATCACACCGCCCACGTCGAGGTAATGCACCAGTGCGCCGATCTGCTTCAGGGCCGGTTGCTCCAGCCCAAAACTTGCCAGCAACACTTCGTAAGTCACTTTGGCGCCGACATGGCTGAAGGCTGCGCCGTTGTAGTCAAAACCAAGCACGTCTGGCGCGCACTGTGTTTGCGGCTCCATCCAAATGAAGCGCGCCTGCGGATCGATGAAATTGCGGATCAGCCAAGCGCTCGCCAGCCGGTCCACCCACGGACGTTTGCGTGTCGCCCACAGGCGCCCGTGATATTCGCCGGCCACGCGGCGTGGTATGGCGCCCTCCAAAGCGCGCGGCTCATCGGGGCTCAGTAGTTGACTTACATGCGCTTCCAGTTCTTGCAGCGCAGCGTCGGTTTGCTGGTGTGCTGCGTCGGGGAAAAAATCAATCGCGGCCAGCCCGGCAAAGCTTTTGCGCAACTTGCGGGTGACTTTGAAAGCGTCCGCCGCAGTGTCGACATTCAACGCCGCGCTGGCCATGGCGATGTCGTTGAGCAACAGCGCGTAGTCTTCGCCGCGCGCGAACAGCCGGGCAAGATCGGTGCCGTCAATACCCTCGACCCGCAGCAGGTGTGTGGTTCCGCCGGCGCTCTTGATGTCGGCGATTACGCGCTCAAACGTGGCTCGACACGGCGCCGTCTCCGGCAATAAATACACGCCATCGCGCAGCACCGCCGCGCCGGAAGCCTTGAGCGAACGCCAAACCCGCATTCGCTCGGTGGCGTTTTCGGTGGGAATGGACAGAATCAGCGCGAGCCAGAGTTGCATTGTGTAGAGATTAATATACAATTGTCTTATTCTCTACATATTATTTAGCCCCGCTGCCGAATTTAACTTAGCTTTCGAACACGTGCACGCCCTTGGATGTGCGCGTCGGAGCGTGACTTTAATTTGGTGTCTGACCCCAATTTAATGTAGGTGTTGGCGGGCACAAAAAAGCCGGGCACGCCCATAGAGGCCCGCCCGGCTGAGAATGATCCGTAGCGGCGCGCGCTATGCTGCGCGCCGCTACGATCTATGACGACTTATTGCATGCGACCGTCGAGTGCCATGCGCACGCCGGAATTTGGCGCAACACAGGTATAGGTCAGTGCCATGTTCGGGTCCTTGCTTTTCGCCCGCAACTCAACGTCGCTCAGTGGGTCAACATTGCTGTTGTCGGCCTTAAACAAGCCATTGTGAACATACAAGTAGCCACGCTCGCGCCCGCCATTCTGCGCCTTAACGACAAGATCGCACTCACCCGCATCAGCGCGGGATTTAAGCAGCTCGATGCGTGCCGCGCTGATCTCGGCATTCGCTTGCGTCAACGTCACCTGCTGTCCAACGATGGGCGCCATATTGCTGTCGAATACCAACATGAACTGTTCCATCTGGCGACGCATCTTCGCGCCGCGTGGATTCAGAACACCCGCGAGCGGATGATCCGGCGGCACAAACGGAAATCCGCCGAGATTGCCCGGATCCAACGGACCGAAAAATCCGGGCGCCCTAAATGCAAATACCAACGCGCCATTGAACCGGAACAAGGTATCTACGCTGCCATCGTGGAAAAACCCGATACCGCGCACTTGATCACCCATGAATTGGTTGTCGCCAG
Organism: Gammaproteobacteria bacterium; assembly: GCA_031363085.1. Taxonomy (GTDB): domain Bacteria; phylum Pseudomonadota; class Gammaproteobacteria; order SG8-11; family SG8-11; genus UBA6921. Next base: position 4,923 of record JANLTU010000168.1, on the reverse strand, counting down.
GAATAAAAAACGGATCGGGCGCCATACCGAACATCCCGACCTTCTGGTACATGTTGCGCAAGTGCGGAATCTTCAAGGCTTGCGTTTCGCCCTCGAACGAGTAGCGGCCATCGCTTCCAAAAAATCCCGGCTTGGCGACACCGTATTGGCGATTACCGTCCGGATCGAGCACATGACAACCGTTGCAGTTAAAGAAGGTGTCCGAAATTTCCCCAAAATACATCGCCCGCCCGGCCGCCTGATCCGGAGTGAGGGAATTATCCAGATTGCGGATCGGATTCGGCGGATAGGTCACTTGCAGAATGAAATCCGTAAATGCCTGCATCTGCTCCGGGGTCAGTTGTTGATCTCGGCCGATCAGGCCGGGAAACGCAACGTTGAATTTCTTGAAGGCGCGATCTTCGTTGAAGGTACCGCTGTCCGGCTGAGCGTTGGGTTCGTCGTTGCCGCCGGTGCGATCACCGCGCCAGTGCATCGGTCCGTGATTCGCCATGCCGCGCAAACTCTGCGTGCTCATCGGCCCTTTGAGCGCCCGGAAATGTGGATTGGGCCCTTGAGCAAAAGGCCCGCGCGCGAACGGCCCCGAGTTATTGATGGTGGTGTTGTCGGGGTCGCCCAAATCCCACGCCAAGCCGTCGAAATCGCCGAACACGTGGCAACTGGAACACGAGCTGTCGCCATGGCTTGACGTGAGCGCGGCGTCATACAAGAAGCGCCGGCCATCAATGATGCTCGCCGGCTCCGGGTTATACATCGCGACGTGCGCCGTCTCTTTTTTGCGGCGCAAATCGACGGTGGAAATGCTGTTGTCGAAACGCGTAAGCACATAGGCGCGGCCGCGTGCTTCGTCCAGCACCAAGCCGGAAGGTCCGCCACCGCTGACCGAAATTTGATTGGCACGGTCGGGCGTAAACGCGTCGGCTTCGAGCTCCGCCGTATTGAAAACGCCCACTTTACTGGAGCCGAACGCGACCACATACAGCGACTTGCCATCGCGCGTCACCGCCATTTCCATGGGTTGCGCGAGACTCTTGGCGTTCTCGTCATTCGGAATGGGCGCGCAGCATTTGCTGTAGTCGATGTGCTTGTTCAGGTGACGCGGCAACACCCCGCTTGAGCTGAGCACGGTGATCCGACTCTCGTGCGTATGTCCTTGCACCGTGTGGTTGCGTCCCAGACGCGCACCCGCGCCTTCGAAGCGATGCAGATTACGCGCCTCGGTATTGGACACGTAGACCTTTCCGTTCACCGGATTCACCACCATGTTGAACAACACCGTGCCGACACCGCTGTAAAAACCCGCGCGGCCTTCAATCGGCTTGGGCGGATTCGCGTTTGCATCGATGGCGAACACGTCTTTGTCGGGCAGGTTAAACCGCACTTTGTCGTCCCACTTACGACCGAGTTCATCGACCCAATGTTGACCGTCGAACTGGACGATCAAGCCGGTCTCCGGTTGCACCTCGCCGGCCGCATCGACGCGCGTCGACGGCAACCCACCGTTCGCTTCACCGCCGTCCGGCACCGTGCCTTCGGCGATGGTGGTGGTGCGATTGCCGGTGAAAAATCCTGCGGCGTACACACGTGACCCATCCGGGCTTGCCGCTAATGCGCGCGGCGTATCGGTGAACAAGCTAATGATGTTGAGCGGCCTGCCGCCCAAGGCAGTACCCAGGTGGTTTGCATCGAACACCCAGACATCCGCCCGACTGATGCCGGGCGTGGTCAGTTGCGGATCGCTCGGGTTGTTCTGACCGCGATGCGCGCTGGTAATGAAGGCGCGCTCATGCTGGCTGCCCGCAAACAACACGTCGCGCGGTTCATCGCCAACCAATAGCGTGCGCACGACACGTGGATGTTCGGGCTCACGCACATCGACCACACTCACACTGTCGGACAAATGATTGACCACCCAGATTTCGTTGTCGTCGCGCACCGCGACCGCAACCGGATCGAGCCCAACGCTCACAGAGCCGCGCGCTGCGACGCCCTCCGTGGTCACGCTGAATACTTCAAGCTTCGCGTCGGGGGTATTCACGGCATACAGATACTTGCCGTCACCTGACATTGCCAAGGGACGCACCTGCCCCGATTCAAATAATGTCAACGTTGATGACGGCGCTGCCGCCGCCACCCATTGCGGCGCAACCAATAACACACCGCATAGAGATATTGCTGAAGTGATACATGCTTGGATTACCATCGAATTGCCTCCTTGTGGTTTCGCTCCGATTGAAAAATTGCCTTGTCGCCGCACGTCGATACGTGCGGCCAATCGCAGGATGAATTAAGCGCTCGCATGTTCCGGTCGAATGACGTTCACACACGTCGCAGGATGGATACTCATGCGCCTAACACCTAATAGCAAGTATCGATATGTATCGATTTGTATCAGCCAACACGTCCGCAGCCGGTGCTGCGACTTGCTAATGCATTTAGCGCAGGAACTGATCCCACCAAGTGGATATGGTGTCTGACCCCAATACTCATCCCTCATCGGCCAGACCGTCCGTGGCGACTTCCGGCACTTCAAGGAAGCGATAACGGTCATCAAACACAAAGAGATTGACCCGTCTTACAACATTTACCTCGCCCTCTATCAGGGGTTGTCTGATAACAATTCCATCGTGCTCGTATCGGTCGGGCCGTTTTTGAAATGGATGGGGGCGATTAAATGAGCGCTCCCGTTGCTTGCCACACGACACGGCAGACAAACAACAGCAGGTTCTGATCCGTGTGCTAGGCTTTCCACAACTTAAAAATGAAAACATTGGGGACGGACGGGTTGGCCATACCAAAACAACAAGACCGAACACCAAGCGATGCGGCGGCGATATTAAAGATGATCGCTAAGCTGGAAAGCCCGCGACCTGATCCTGCAGCGCCTGTTTAACTGAGAAATTACCGTATGATTCATACTGCACACAATTTTGTTTTGTGGAGTTACCCATGATTACCGAATTACGTCTCGAAAACTGGAAGAGCTACGAAAAAGCGTCACTCCACATTGACCCGCTTTCTGTTCTTGTCGGAACCAATGCAAGCGGAAAATCAAATGCCCTGGATGCTTTGCTGTTTCTTAATCGAGTGTCTTCAGGCGCCATGCTCACGTCGGCCTTGCAGGGCGATGGTGTGCAAGCGCCGCTACGCGGCGGTGTGGAGTGGGCCGCTAGGCGACCGGGTTCGGTATTCGCGTTGGGCATCGTTTGTCGCGCCGATGAACTGACCGATTATGAATACCGACTGGAAGGCCGCATTACTGAAAGCCGATGCGATCTTCATTCAGAACAGCTTACCCGGATCAAATATCGCCCGGGTAAAGACGGGAAAAGAAAGTCCCAGGTTGGCAACATCAAGCTGTTACGCACCGACCCTTGCCCTGAGAATTCGCCAACGATCATTGTGCGGCTGTACAACGAAAAGCAGGGGTCACCTCGCCAACTCAGCCGTGCCAACACGATTCTATTTCAACTCGTGGGCCAGAAGCTGCGCCAAGAAATCCAGGACGGTATTAACGAAGCGATCTCGGCCTTACGAGATATTTTTATTCTTGATCCTATTCCATCTCATATGCGTATCTATTCACCGCTGGCGGACAAGCTTGAGTCCGATGCGCGCAACATTGCCGGCGTTCTGGCGGCGTTACCCAAAGAAAAACAACAGGAGATCGAGTCAGTTCTAACCCAGTACGCACGTCAATTGCCCGAACGGGACATTCGACGCGTTTACGCGGAGACGGTGGGCAAGTTCCAATCAGATGCCATGCTGTATTGCGAGGAGCATTGGCTTGATGATTATGAGACGCCCACTGTGGATGCGCGTGGAATGTCGGATGGCACTTTGCGTTTTTTGGCTATCCTGACAGCGTTGCTAACTCGCCCCAAAGCCAGCCTGCTGGTAATTGAAGAGGTCGATAACGGCTTGCATCCCTCCCGGGCGCGTTTGCTGCTGGATATGTTGAAAGTCGTGGGCACGCAACGTGGCGTGGACGTACTTGTGACAACGCATAACCCCGCCTTGCTGGATGCCATGGGCACAGAAATGGTGCCTTTTATTACAGTGGCAAACCGTGACCCTTCTACTGGGTACAGCGTTCTGACTTTGCTGGAAGATATCGCACAATTGCCCAAGCTGCTGGCTCAAGGGCCAATTGGTCGCCTGTCCAGCCAGGGCCTGATTGAAAAAAGCATTTCGGCCGCGCAGAGCATGAGTGCACAAAAGGAGATCGAATTTGAGTAAGCGCGTTCTCATTTTGGATACGTCCGTCTTGTGCTGCTGGCTGCAAGTATCTGGCAAAGAAGAAGCAGGACCGCAAAATGATCGCTGGAATCACGCTCGCATCAACGAGCTGTTGGAGCAAGAACGAGTAAAGAACAGTACATTCGTATTGCCCATAGCCACCCTGATCGAAACTGGCAACCACATCGCCCAGGCACCCAACCACAGGTTTGAACGTGCGAGCAGTTTGGCTAAATATTTGCGGGAAGCTGCTGATGCTCAGTCGCCGTGGGCAGCTTTTACCGACCAGTCACCCCTCTGGCAAGCAGAAAATCTGCGTGCGCTGGCCGACAGTTGGCCGGAGCTTGCTAAGGGTGGCACCTCGATTGGTGATGCCACCATCAAGGACGTAGCCGAGTATTACGCCAAAGCGGGATATCACGTTGAGATTCTCACGGGAGATGCGGGTTTGAAAGCCTATCAGCCAGTCCAACCCACTGCTATTCCAAGGAGGCGGCTGTAATGGTCAACTTACTTAGAGCCTGTTCAATATCTTTCCCATCGTGTAGTTTAAGATTTTCTAGGGAGGAGTGGGAGATGGTGAAGAGAAAGCGCTATCCAAGTGATGTTAGTCGAGAGTAATTTGAGCTGGTCAGGACTCTGCTGGAAAATGCCAAGAAGAAAACGAGGCCCCGGACGGTAGAT
>JANLTU010000101.1:0-4108 GCA_031363085.1 Gammaproteobacteria bacterium | reverse complement strand
CCCGGCGGGACATCCGGCCCACCCATCATGCCGGCCATGCTCATGCCCGGCATCATCGGCACCAGCACGGAAAACGCAATGACCAGCGCACCCACCAGGGTTCCATTCGCATAGGCTTCGGGCAACGGGGTCCAGAACACTAGCGGCGCGAATAATAGCCAGAAGCCAACTGCGGCATTGGCCCACTGCGCCCAGGGATTGCGGCGCCACGCGTCCGCAGACAGCGCACTGAAGACGACCACGAATATGCCGCTGATGACATCGCTCCAGGTCATGAGCAGATTACGCAGCTCGAACGCAGGCAGCCCGCGCTCGGCCATGACGCGCAACTGATTGGCATCGGGCACGAAGTTGCTCAGGTAGCCAAGCGTGAACGGACTGGTCAGCAGCCACAAGCCCAGCATCATGTTGAGATAGTGCGGCCACAGCATGTTGCGATGCTCGTCGACCATCATGTCGCCGTGCCCAGCATGCCCGCCGTCTTCGGCGCCGCGCGGGATCAGCGTCATGCCGCACTTGGGACACTTGCCCGGCGCGCGGATCACCACCTCGGAATGCATTGGGCAGGTGTACTCGACCGTTTGCTTGGCAGGCTTCATCTCGTGATGGCCGGAATGCCCTTCGCTCGACGCGGTGCGCAGCTCCAGTGCCATGCCGCACTTGGGGCATCGGCCCGGCTCGCTGCGCACGACTTCGGGATGCATCGGGCAGGTGTATTCGGCTGCTTGCGACAACGCAACGGGTTCCAGGGTCGTGTCGCATCTCGGACAGTTGCCGGGCGAAGACTGACAGACTTCCGGGTGCATCGGACAGGCATGCCTCTGGCCACCCTGCACGAGAGTTGCGGCGGCGGGTGTAGCGGAATGGGTGTCGTGCTCGTGCCCATGCTGTGATGCAGATGCGTGCTCTGGATGGGCGCTGTGATCCGACGGCTCTGCCACCTGCGGCACGGCTTGCTGCGTCATTGACGCGAGTGGTTCCAGGCCATGCTGGCGGTACCAACCGATGGGGTTGGCTTGCAACGCCGCCACCATTTTCGGCAGTGTTTTGCGCAGCGAACGACTTGGCGCCCAATCGAGCAAGCTGCGCGCGCGCGTGATATCGAGGGCGTAGTGGTCGTTGGCCCGGTCGATCATCCACGGCTTGATGAACGGGTCCGGGCCGGGCAGGTGCTGCTCAAGCCACGCACCGGCCTTGGCAATCGGCGCGGGGACGTTGTGCGTCTCCCACGACTCGCCGTGAATCAGCCGCTGAAAGCTATGTTGCAGCTCGTCGTAGCTCAGCGTCTCCGGCTCGCCCAGGAGGATCGCCACCTCTGGCGGCAATTGCGCGCGGCGATCCACGGCGCGCTCAATCGCGTCCACCACGTCGTCCAGGTGGATGAAGGCTTGGCCGTGCGAGGTCTCGCCGGAATACAGGTGGCTGGCGAGCTGGCGCTCGTAGATGCGCTGTATCTGGTGCGCAAGCGGCGGCGAGTGACAGACATCGTCGTAAACCCCGGCGAAGCGCAGCAGCGCGGCGGGAATCGCGCCGCGCTCCGCGCGGATAAGCGCTTCCGTCTTTACCTTCGACTCCGGATAAGCCCAGGTTGGCTCCATCGGCGCGTCCTCGGTGATGTAAACACCCGGCTCCCCCGGCCGGTGCACGAGCATGGTGCTGGAGAAAATGAACTGCTCAACCTTGAAACTCTCACGCAGCCCGCGCAGCAGGCGTCGCGTACCCTCGATCGTGATCGCATCGTATTTCGGGCTCGGCTTGCCGAGGAAATCGTAGTAGGCGGCCAAGTGCACCACGGCGGCGATCTTCGCACCATGGTGTTCGCGCAAGATGCGCAACCCAGCGCGCACGCTTGCGTCGGACGTGATATCGACGGGTATCGCCACGCAGTCGGGTGGCGGTGGCGTGGGCGCCTTTTGATCGAAACCAACGACATTGTCGAAGCGCTTACGCAACCGCTGCATCACCGCCGTGCCGATGCGTCCATTTGAACCGGTGACGAGGACGATGTCATCTTTGAATTTCATCGTTGTAACTCCATACTTTGAGTACGGGCGGTGCTAAAACGGCCCCGTCTTAGGCATGTGCAGAGAATGATTGAGCTTCGCCTCAGCCTGAAGCCAATCGTCCATCTCGCATCCGGGTGTGAAGCCGCGCTCCAAGGCGCGGTAATACGCCGCCTCGGCGATCAGAGAATGCTGCTCCTCCGGGGAGAAGGATTGCTGCTTAGCGCCGGAATCCATGGCAGCGCCGAAGGAGTTTGCCTTCCCGCCATTCGACACACTACGCTTCGTGGGTTGTTTGCCTGCTGTAAGTCCATTGCTTTGTTTCATATAGAGACTCTCCTTGGGTACGGTCATGGGTATGCCTTTAACCTAGAAACGACAGTTGAACGGCGTTTGGTCACTGCGGGGGTGCCTTTGGTGTTACTCACTTCGTCAGCTCACATTCGTACGACGCACAATGCGTTACTGCAAACCGCTCTCGATGGTTTTGATTACTTTTTCTTCGAGTTCTTTTGCCGGCGCTTCCGCCTTGCTGCCTTGCGCGACAACGCCCGGCCGGACAAACAGAACGGAAACGCGCCCGGCCTTTTGCGTAAATGTTAAATGCAACGGACACAATGCCAGCATCGCCGGATCGGCGTTGCTGATTTTCACGGCCAACGGGCCGTTGCAGAAGACCATACTTTTAATTCCTTCCAACTTGTTGAGATTAAAATCTTGCAGCGCATTTTTCTCAGCGAATTTTGTCATGTTCTCCAGCATGTCGATTTCGAACACCACTTTGAAACCATTGCCTTCCAATGCCTTTCGAACCTGCGAGTAAGCGGTATCCAGGTTTTGATCGAAAGACTTTTCGTAAACTGCGGGCGTTTCGGCCACTGCATTCAAACTGACCAAGGCCAACAAAAAAGATAATATTGTCTTCATACGGCACTCCTGAAATGCTATGGGTGATAACCCGGGATTCGCAGACTGGGATTATTTCCTGGGATTATTTTTTGGTGTCAAAATAGGCGTGCAACTCCACTTCCGTCGGCTGCCTCCGGAAAATGACCTCCTCGTCTACCACCAGATTTGGCGAATGCCGGATTTCGAATTTTTCGACTAGGTCGGCACAGTCTTCGACAAAGCACGTGCGATAGATAATCCTCAGATGTTCAAGTTCTTTCTCCAGGTTTTTACGATGGGTGCAGGCCTTCGTCGCGATGATCATTACGTCCATAGTGGTCTCCAAAAAAACTTCCATTGTGCTGCGGGCTTCAGGTTCTGTAACACGCAGGCGGGCACGGTACCGCCTTCACACGGTGTCCTGTGTGCCCGCCGCCATAGCGGTTATGCAGAATGCATTTCTACCGCGTGACTGATGCCTTTCAATATCTCCGTTGCTTTGGCCAATTCATCTGCGGAGCCGTGGACCACAAGTACAAACCGATCACTTTTTATCGCGGTTTCATACTTGATAATGCTGTCCTTGGGAATTCCGATACTGTAGAGACCTGCCCCGAGCGCACTCATCCCACCCATCATCACCGCGCCTTGCAAGCCACCGACAAAAGCTGAAACGAGCGGACCTGCGATCACGAGTGGGCCAAGCCCAGGGACCAAGAAGAACGCGGACCCGAATAACATGCCCCACACCCCGCCCCAAAAAGCGCCGAGTGTGCCCCAATAACTGATGCGGTTGCCGGCATTGTAGTAACCAACGATATGTTCTTCGGTGTGGTAGTCCTTCCCTACAATCGATAGTTTCTTCATATCAAAACCTGATCGCTGCAGCTCCTTCACAGCGTTTTCCGCTTCGGCATGCGTGCTGAGAATTACAACACCGGCTGTTTCTGTCGACATGTCTGACCTCATTTAGTAGTGTTTTATGTTTTGCTTATGCAAGACTGGCCTGCAACCTACTTCGTTACGGCGATCCGATCTGCATCATGGCAGCCGATGAACAGTTGCAGCGCATCACTGACCTGCGAAAGCGTGTGGCTGACTGGGCTGGGCGTTTCGGCATCAAGCGCGCTCTGATCAAAACCCGCAGCCAGTTCGAATGCAGCAGGCCGTTTTCCTTCCAGCGACACGGGTATGTCATGCTCTGCGCCCATGGAACG
>JANLTU010000100.1:0-10666 GCA_031363085.1 Gammaproteobacteria bacterium | reverse complement strand
GCAAGAAGTCATCGTGCGTGCCAAGGCGCTAAGTGTCGAGCTTGGCACCCCGATTACACCGGGCTTCGAAGCCCTGGTGTTTAAAGCCTCGCGCGGCATCGAAGACATTTACGAGCTGACCTATATCCGCCAGGACGGCAGCCGCTTCCCCGCCATCGTGTCGGTCACGGCGCTGCGCGATGCGCAGGAAAACATCATCGGCTACCTGTTGATCGGCACCGACAATACCGCGCGCAAGCAGGTCGAAGCCGAGCAGAAGAAACTCGATCAGCGGCTGCGCGACCAGCAGTTTTACACGCGCTCGCTGATCGAATCCAACATCGACGCGCTGATGACGACTAACCCCTCCGGCATCATTACCGATGTCAACAAGCAGATGGAGGCGCTCACCGGCTGCACGCGCGACGAGCTGATCGGCGCGCCGTTCAAGAATTACTTCACCGATCCGGAACGCGCCGAGGCGGGCATCAAGCGGGTGCTGGGCGAAAAGAAAGTCACGAACTACGAGCTCACCGCACGCGCGCGCGACGGCAAGGAAACCGTGGTGTCCTACAATGCAACCACGTTCTACGACCGCGACCGAACCCTGCAAGGGGTGTTCGCTGCGGCGCGCGATGTCACCGAACGTAAACGTCTCGACCAGGCGCTACAAGAAACCAACGTCGAACTTTCCAGCGCCAAGTTCGCGGCGGAAGCCGCCAATCTGGCGAAATCGGATTTCCTCTCCAGCATGAGCCACGAGCTGCGCACGCCGCTCAATGCGATCTTGGGTTTTGCGCAGCTCATCGAAACCGGTGCGCCGCCGCCGACACCCACCCAGAAACGCAGCATCGATCAGATTCTGCAGGCGGGCTGGTACCTGTTGGAGCTGATCAACGAAATCCTCGATCTCGCGCTGATCGAATCCGGCAAGCTGTCGCTGTCGCCGGAACCGATGGCGCTGGCCGAAGTCATGCACGAATGCCAGGCCATGATCGAACCGCAGGCGCACAAGCGCGGTATTCATGTAACTTTTTCACGCCTCGAAGTTCCGTACTTCGCCAAAGCCGACCGCACCCGGGTGAAGCAGGTGCTGATCAATCTGCTGTCCAATGCGATCAAATACAACCGGGCTGAAGGAACGGTCGTGGTGGACTGCACCGCACGCAGTGCGGAACGCATGCGCATCAGCATCACCGACAGCGGCGCAGGCCTGGCCCCCGAGAAACTGGCGCAACTGTTCCAGCCCTTCAATCGTCTGGGCAAAGAGGCCGGCGTCGAGGAAGGCACCGGCATCGGCCTGGTGGTGTGCAAGCGGCTGATCGAATTGATGGGCGGCGCCATCGGCGTGGACAGCACGGTCGGCGTGGGCAGTGTGTTCTGGATCGAGCTGAACCTGACGGCTGAACGACAACGTGTCACCGACGACACTGCATCCACAGCGGTGCTCCCGGCACCGCTGCAAACCGACGCACCGTTACGCACCCTGCTGTATGTCGAGGACAACCCGGCCAACCTGATGCTGGTCGAAGATCTGGTCGCGCGTCGGCCCGATCTGCGTTTGCTCAGCGCGATAGACGGCAATGGTGGTATTGAGGTTGCGCTTGCTTCCCGGCCGGATGTGATTCTGATGGACATCAATCTGCCGGGCATCAGCGGTCTCCAAGCGCTTAAGATCCTGCTCAGAGATCCTGCCACGGCACACATCCCGGTGATTGCGCTGAGCGCCAATGCCATGACCCGCGATATCGAGAAAGGTCTGGCAGCAGGCTTTTTTTGTTATCTCACCAAGCCGATCAAAGTCGTCGAATTTATGGAGACCTTGGACCTAGCACTAAAATTTGCGCAAACCCAAGCAAGCCCCGCAAAATAACTGCCGCTGCAAACACGCCAACGACGTCGTCGTGTTTGCTCAATCCTCGTCTGCAAAAAATTTCTCACGCGGCCTACGCTGCACAGGTAATTTCTCTGTGCGTCAGCGAACGGTGCGCCCGGCAGCGAAAGGGTTAATAATGCTTCGCGGGAAGACTTTGAGAGAGAGGCTACTGTCGTAACGCGGTTCGTAATCACCACCGATAAGACCGCGTGGCCCAGCCCGCATGGGTTGCGCGTTGAGCGATATTGGCATTACTAATATCGGCATTTGTATTTCACTTGCCACGTTAAGATTTCCTAACGAGTGCATGAAGTAAAATTCTAGAACCTTGGCTTTGACACAGGACGCGGAGAGCCACATGTACAGCTCGTTTTATGGATTCAGTGCGCGGCCCTTTCGCTTAAATCCGGATCCGCATTTGTTTTTCCATAGCTTGATTCATGATCGAGCATTGGCGTATTTACGCTACGGGCTTTCGCAAGGCGAAGGTTTTGTGGTGATCACCGGCGATCCTGGCACCGGCAAAACCCAGTTGATGCGCACCTTGGTTGCCGAGCACCCGGCGCCGCAACTTGAGACGATTGAAATCGTCACCTCGCTGCTGGATGGCGACGAGATTCTGCAACTGCTCTCGGCTTCACTCAACATTCCAACGCATGGCGTGCAGAAGGGCGAACAGCTCGCGCTGCTGCGCAACCACCTCTTATCGCGCGCTCGTCTGGGTGGACGCGTACTGGTGCTGATTGACGAAGCGCATGATCTGTCGCCGCGCGCATTCGAGGAATTGCGCATGTTGTCGAATCTCCAGTTTTCCGGCAGAACTCCGCTGCAATGTTTCCTGCTGGGTCACACCGTATTGCTGCAACGCTTGGGCATGCCGGACATGCTGCAGTTTCAACAGCGCGTCATCGCGACGTGTCACCTGCATGCCTTGAGTAGCCTGGAAACCCGACAGTATGTCGAGTTACGCCTGACCCATGTGAACTGGAAGGGTACGCCCCACTTCACCGACGCCGCCTTTGCTCTGCTGCACCAATACACCGGTGGCGTGCCGCGCCGTATCAACACCTTCTGTGATCGACTCCTGCTGTTCGCTGCGATGGAAGGGCTGCGCACAATTGACGAGCACACGGAACAGGCGGTCATCCAAGAACTCAAAGCCGAAATGGACGTCCGTGATCCAAGCGACGCTCGCTTCGCCGACGAACTGTGCGCGGAACATTTGAGCGCACGCGACGTCATTGACGCGTCGGCGCGTCCCACCTTTGAGCCGGAGCTCCAGCTTGCAGCCGAGCCCGCAAGCTTGCCTAACCCGCCGCTTAAACCACAGCAAAATTCCGCGCCGCATGCGCATGTCGTAACGCCACCCGTCCGGAAAATCGTCACCCGCAGCGATGCAAATGTCATCGATGCGGATGAAGAAGTTCCGACGCTTATGGAACGGGTGCAATCCTGGCACCACGCGGCGCCCATCGCAGCCGACAAGGCGTTGGTGCATCTGCGGCATGCATGGCAAACACGCCGCCGAATACCGACCTGGACCGCTGTGTTTACAACGGGCGCCGCTGCGCTTGCCATCTTTGTCATGCTGAAATTGACGCATACACCTGAAAAACATTCCCCGGCCGCGCAACTTCCGGTGGAGTCCGCTACCCACCCTCGTCTGATCACGCAGCGCGTTCCAGGCGCGGAACAGCCTGACGGGTTAGCGGCGCGGCGATCAGCCACTGCGATCCAGGTCTCGACCCAAGCCATGCCGCCGTCCGCCGATCTGGGTGATGACGTCATAGCCTCGATTGCACCGTTTGTTTCTGCTGCATCCGGTGCACCCGTAACGGAAGGTGCGCTGAGTCAATTCGAAGACCAAGCACAAGACCTGCCTGAAACGGATCACAGCGCGCCAGTGCTCCAGAGCAGTGCCATGCGCGTCGCGACGCTGCCGTCACCGGCTCGACGGAAACCGGCCAGTATGCCCGCCGTTGCAAAAAATGCGGTGCATGTCTTGGGACCGCCGCCGCTGTTACTCGCCAAGACACCGGACTTGCCACTCCCGCTTGTTGCGCAAAAAACGGCAGCGCGTTCCGTGCCGGCAACGACTGACGCCAGCGCCGTGAATCGCCCGGCAGAAACCCGCAACCCGACCCCGCCAAAATCCTCGGTAATTTCCGAAGTGGCCAGAATCGATGCTTCTGCCCGCTTCTCGACAACCGGCGCGGACGTCGCCAGCGTTGCGGTGGACCCGCTTAAACGCGCCAAACTGACGGCTCTGCTGACGCAGTTCGAATCCGCCTATCAAGCCGGCAATGTGCCGCAACTGACACGTCTGTTCGCGGCCGACGCACGCACCACCGATGCGCAGGGTCGCGGGGAAATTTTACGGGTGTATCAACAACTGTTCGAAGTGACCGACCGCCGGGAAATCGGCATTGACAATGTGGCGTGGGAAATTCGCGAAGGCCAAGTCCACGGCGCAGCGCATTTTGTCGTCACCGTTCTGGAGAAAGGCGCGCGCGTGCCGCGCTCCTATACCGGCGCACTTTCAATCGTAGTCAAACCGGAACAGGAAAATCTGACCATCTCGCAGCTCTACCATGCCTATGCCTCGCGCTAACGCCGTTGTTCCGGTTCGCCCACCGCCGTGCGGCGGTGTCGCAACAGCGTTACACCGTGCACTACACCGCTGGTCGATGGTGTTCTGCGCCGCGCTTACCGGCGCCGCGCAGGCGGGCACGCTGGGCTTGCCTGACAACACCGCGCGCATTGGCTACGCGGCGGGGCCCGCGTATGTCTCCATTAACGCCGCACACAGCGTACCCAACCAAGCGTGGTCGGTGGCGCACAGCGTGGTCTACACCGATTGGTTCCTGGCCGGAACGCGCTATTGGGCACTGCTGCGTTATCAGCAAGCGGATTTTGACGCGGGCGTGGGCAAGCTCGGCGCGCATTTGACGACTTACGGCGCGCGCCTGTCGGTACAGAATAACTTCCGCGTGACGGAGAACTTTGCGCCCTGGCTAGGTGCGGGTATTGACTTATCGCGGAGCCGCTATAGCCGACGTTTCAGCGTGGATGAGGATGGTTACCTGGTAGAAACCTTTGCAACGCGTAGCGTGGTGAATACCGGGGTGGTATTTAATGCCACTCACGAATGGTCGCTTGGCCGCGCGCTCCACCTCAGCATGCAATTGGAGCAACTGCTTTCTGTCGACAACAGGCTGCGCGAAACAGCACTCTGGACGTCACTGCTTTACCGATATTGAAAATCTACCCAGCGTATAGAGAGGGATTTCAACATGCTTAGACACGCCGCTGTGCTGTTCTTGCTGATCTTGATCACCGCCTGCAGCGATGGCAATAACGTGCCGCAGCCGCGCCCGATCGGAAGCATCGACGGGCGGATTGCCGCAGGTATTTTTAGCGCCGGGCAGGTCAGTATCTATGCGTACCAAGGTGGCACCCGGGGCGAGAAATTAGGCGGCGCCGAGCTGTCGTCTGACGGCCACTATTCCGTGACGCTGCGCGCTACGAGTCAAACGGTACTGGTTGAAATTGCCAATGGCCGCTATACGGAAGACGCCAGCGGCATCGACACTGTCGTGGCCGACGGTCAGCGACTCACGGCGCTTGCATGGTACGAATCGGGAACTGTGAGCACCTGCGCGGTGACACCGCTTACCCATCTTGCGACGGGACTTGCGGCTTATAAAATCACACAGGGAATAGCGCTGCGTGACGCGGCCGTGGCTGCGCAACAGGAAATCTCCAGCGCGTTCAACTTCGACATCGTCGGCACTTCACCGCTGCTGATCGGCGAGACGACCAGCAGCGCGGGGTTGCTGACCGACAGCGCAAGCTATGGCCTCTACTTGGCGGCGATTTCCAACCTGACGCAGTGGATCAGTGCGCAGAACGGCACGCAGCCGCATCAGATCTTCAACTCCATTGGCTTCAGTCAAGTGTTATTCGAGGATGTGCGCGCCGACGGAAAACTGGATGGGATCGGTTGGAACCAGGATGCCACCGCACTGATGAATCTCGCCTACGGCACGGTTGCGCTGGATGCCAGTCTTTATCGCATGGCCATCGCGCAGCATCTGCTGGCGATGACACTGCATCCGCGCAACCAGACCGGCTTGGTCTTCAAGGATCTACTACTTAAGGCGCAGACATTCGCAAACAGTCGCCATGCGCTGTTCGGCGGCACAGAAATGATACCGCCCTTGGTCACTGCGCCGGTCATTGTTCCGGCAAGCGTGACGCCGCAAACGACGGTGCAACGTGGCACGCTCAATTTTGAGGCGACAATCAACGCCATCATCCCGGCCGACACGGTGACATTCACGCTCGATGACCTCGCGCTGGGCAATGCGCTGGACCCCAAGCATCCGGGCATGCTGATTAACACCACCCAATACGCTGAAGGCGCGCATGCACTGCAGGTTCGCGCCACCGACGCGCTCGGCAATCACTCGACACGTGAATTCGCGCTGTATTTCGATAACTTCTTTGTCACCCTCACTTCGCCACTCATTACCAATAAGACGAGCTACACAGTGAACGGCAAGTATGGCCTCAACGGCGGCGTGCTCACGTCACTCCTGGCGCAAGGTCAGAGCGTCATTATCGATACTGACAATACTTGGCACACGGTGCTCACTCTGACCCCCGGGCATAATCCTGTGGTGCTTAGGCTCGATAGTCTGGGTCACGCGGAGCAGTACGATTTCACACTTGATCTGGATGTGACACCGCCCAGTTTCGATACCCGCGCCGGCCACAGTGCCGTACGGTTCTCCAGCAGCGGCGGCAACTCCACCGACGGCAAGCTAAGCGACACGAATGACTTACAGGCGCTGTTTACCCCGACGGATCGTACCGAACTCAAGGGCATCCCGATCCGGCGCGCCGATCTCGACGGCAATAGCGTGCCGTATTTTGCACTGAAGGTGTCCGACCCGCTGATGAATGGCGTCGCCAGCACAGCGGCGCAGATCACAGTAAAAATGAGCTACGAGCGCAACGGCCTAGTGCTTGCTCCGCCGCGCGAACTCAAGCAAGTCGACACCGAATTTTTGATTCCACTTGCCTCTGAAACCTTGCATCCGGATTGGTTGAAATCCAATCCAAACGATAAGCAGTTGATCCGTGTCGAAGCGCAAGATGCCGCCGGCAATACCCAACAGTTGGTGCTGACGTTCCGTGTTGATTTCGTCGTCACGAATTTTGCCTTGCCGGTGTTGACCGATGTGGGCGCCGATCTGTTCGCCGCGACGCCCTTCAGCCAACGCGCCGATTTGAACAACCGGCAGTTCGCTTCGACGGAATACAGCTTTACCAATACCACCGGGAAGAGTTTCAACATTTTTCTGAGCGACAAGGTGCAACATCAAGCGCAGAACATGATCGAAAGCATGGTGCGCGAACATCGCGTCCAAACCAAGACCAACACGGAATGGCGCGTTGGACAAATCCTAAATGCGCTGATATTGAACGAGTGCCCCAAGAACAGCGGCTGGCAGAATGTGACTTCAATTTTAAATTACAACGGAACTAACTGGGATGCCAAAACACCGCCTGCGCCGAGCTTGGGCACCGAATTTCCTGTGCTCAGCGACAACCTACCGTCGCCACCCGCGCCCTCCGGTTGGACAGATGTTCTGGACTTCGATAATAAACTCATACCCCACGTCGAGAATCTTCCGCCCTATCTTCTGACCTTCGACTCGGACTACATTGTGGACCTGAATCAATTCTCTCGTCCCGCAAGTGTCAAGAACTGGAAGCTCGTCAACGCGAACAACGCATCGCCAACCACCTGCCCGGATGTGAGCTTCTTCCAGGGGCGTTCTGCGTACACCAACCTATCCGTGAGCGGCTATCCCAAGAACCTCAAGACGCTGCCGGTTGAACAAATGAATTTCTCAACCACCGGCTTTGCAGTATTCGACAACGACGCCGGCGCCGCCGTCGTCGCCGTGGGCGGTTGGTACACCATTCCAGCAGGTCATCGCATCACCGTTAAAAAGCTTGTTACCACGCCGGCGCTGACCCTGCACAACGATATCGATGTTGCCGATCCGGCCACGTTTACCAGTTACGCGCCCCACTACTACGACAAAACCCTCACTTGGACGGTCGAACGCGGCGCCCTCATGTCGCTGGCACACGATGCCGGCGCTGCGAACGTACTGTCCATGTCCGCACGCGATACGACCCTGCGCGCGGGCAAGTTTGTCTATACGTTGCAGCGCTGAGTCGCGCCACGTATGCAATTGCCCTCTCAATGAAGAAAAAAACCGCGCACTGGGCAGAAACGACGCGTAACAAAAGGGTGGAGGACACGCCACAACCGGCGCCGTCAGAACTCCATATTCCCGTCAATGTGAGCAGTGCTGCGCTCGCCGTGCTGGCGGTGCTCGCGGTCATCCTGGCCCTGAACTGGGCCAAGGCCGTGTTCATTCCACTGATGCTCAGCGTGATGATCAGCTACGCGCTTTCGCCGCTCGTCAACCTGCTGCAAACCTGGCACATTCCACGCGCCATCGGCGCGGCGGTGTTGCTGTTTACCATCATGGGCGGAACGGGCTACGCGGTGTATTCGCTGGGCGATGATGCCGGTGATCTGATCGAAACCTTGCCGGAAGCGGCGCATAAATTGCGCTTGGCGCTGCTCACTGAATGGCGTTCCTCCGCAGGCACGATGGAGAAAGTGCAGAAAGCTGCCACGCAAATCGAACAAGCGGCGAGCGAGGCGGGTGCCTTGGTACCGGTCGCACCGCGCGGGGTCACGCGCGTGCAGATTGAGAAACCGCAGTTGGATATCAAAGAATACCTGTGGATGGGGACCAAAGGCGCCATCGGCTTTGCCGGTCAACTCGGTATGGTGCTGTTCCTGGCCTATTTCATTATGGTTTCGGGCAACACCTTCCGACGCAAACTGGTCAAGATTAGCGGCCCCGCTCTGAGCAAGAAAAAAGTCACGCTCCGTGTACTGGATGAAATTACCGAGCAGATCCAACGTTATCTGCGCGTCCAAATCTTCACCAGTATCCTGGTTGGCGTGGTGACTTGGCTGGCGTTTATGTGGATCGGCCTGGAGCATGCGAGCATCTGGGGTATTGCCGCTGGCATATTCAATACTATCCCCTACCTCGGTCCGGTGATCGTGACCGGTGGTACGGCGCTGGTGGCCTTCCTGCAGTTCGGAACCCTCAGCATGGTGCTGCTGGTCGGTGGCATATCGCTGCTCATCACCAGTCTTGAAGGTTACTTGCTGACGCCCTGGCTGACCGGCCGCGCCAGTCAGATGAGCCCGCTGGTGGTGTTCATCGGTATGCTGTTCTGGGGCTGGTTATGGGATGTGTGGGGATTATTACTAGGCATGCCCATCATCATGATCATCAAAGCGATATGTGATCGGGTGGACAGCCTTAAACCGGTTGGCGAGCTGCTCGGCGATTAGCGCCGCACCGAAACGTGCTCGACGTGCCGCACGCGGCTTACCGCCGCTAGTGCAGCAACGCCTAGCCTGCTCGCCTATCAGTCATTGGCGACACGGATCACCAGCTTGCCGAAGTTTTTGCCTTCGAGTAGGCCGATGAAGGCTTGCGGGGCGTTTTCAAGTCCATCGACGATGTCTACCCGAAACTTGATTTTTTCTTCCTTGAGCCACGTGCTCATCTGGCTGAAGAACTCGCCATAACGCGTTGCATAATGATCAAAGATGATGAAGCCCTGCATCTTGATACGCTTGGTGAGCAGCGTGCGAGTTAAAAGCCCCAGCCGGTCCGGGCCGAGCCGCAGGCCGGTGTCATTGTAACTGGCGATCATCCCGCACAGCGGCACACGTGCATGTGCGTTCAGCAGCGGCAGAACCGCGTCGAAGACCGCACCACCGACACTCTCAAAGTAGATGTCGATGCCTTGCGGGCAAGCCTCAGCCAGTTGCTGAGGAAGATCAGCGTTACGGTGATTGATGCAGGCATCGAAACCCAAGCTGTCGACCACAAAGCCGCACTTGTCTGCGCCCCCGGCGATACCGACCACGCGACAACCTTTGAGCTTGGCGATCTGGCCCACCACCGAGCCGACCGCGCCGCTCGCAGCGGCGACCACCACGGTTTCCCCGGCTTTCGGCTGGCCGATGTCGAGCAGGCCCACGTAGGCGGTAAATCCCGGCATACCCAGAACACCAAGACTCTGCGATGGCTGCATCATCAGAGCATCAAGCTTGGTCAGGCCCACTCCATCGGACAGGGCATAATCTTGCCAACCGCTGTAGCCCAGCACCAGATCACCCACTTGGTAACCGGGGTGCTGGGAGATTTGCACGCGTGCGACGGTGCCGCCGACCATGACGTCACCAAGCACCACCGGCGCGGCATAGGACGGCGCATCACTCATGCGGCTGCGCATGTAAGGGTCAAGCGAAAGGTACCGGGTGCGCAACAGCATCTGCCCGGCTGACGGCACCGGAACAGCAGTCTTTTCAAGACGGAAATTTGCGGCGCTCGGCGCACCGACCGGGCGAGAATTCAGAACGATCCGGCGGTTAACGGTAGTATTTCTACTGAACATGGCGTTCACCTCATCTGATGACATAGGCAATGTGTATTACTTCTTTAATCCATTCTCAGCATGGTGGCCGATGCGGGCTTGCAGCGCATCCGCGACCTGCGAAAGCGTGTGGCTGACTGGGCTGGGCGTTTCGGCATCAAGCGCGCTCTGATCAAAACCCGCAGCCAGTTCGAATGCAGCAGGCCGTTTTCCTTCCAGCGACACGGGTATGTCATGCTCTGCGCCCATGGAACG
>JANLTU010000097.1:0-4480 GCA_031363085.1 Gammaproteobacteria bacterium | reverse complement strand
CGCCGCTGGCGGCGGCCGGCGTCACGCGAAACTGCAATTTCTTGCCGGAGTCGGCCAGCGTCGCGGTGTAATTGTCTTGACCAGCCCCCGCGATGGGCTCGCCATTGCGCAGCCAGACCTTGAGCGTGCCGCTTTCGCTGTCACCGTCGGTGTCAACGTAGCGGTAGCTGGCTTTCAAGACGGTGCCGATATGCGCGGGATGCTCTGACGCGGACAGTGTGACGTCTTTCGCCAGTGGTGCCGTGTTTCTGCCGGCATCGTTCGCCGCGCTGCTGCACCCCGCCAAACCTATCAACACGAGAATGCCGAGGTTGCGGAACAGATTCATAATCACCTTCCTTGAGTTTAGCTTCCGCTGCGGCGCACAGTTAGGCCGCCGGAAGAATTTTATGCTTTGAAGTTTTAGGGCGCCGAAAACACCGAACCAACGTGACTGCTGTGCAGTATCAAACCCCGCCGCCGATGCTTGAGCCTCCCCAGTGCCGTTGGTGATTCTAGGCGTGGGCCGGCAGAGTGTCTAGGCTGAATCTCTGCCTGTTTGAGTTCATTTGTTGATCTCCACATTATGAACTGTTCAAATTTCAACAGGCCGCTAGGCATGGTGCACAGGCATAAACGCTATCTGCCACTACAGTTTGAAGAAACGCTCGCGGTAATACCGCAGCTCGCGCACCGACTCGCGGATGTCGTCCAGTGCCATGTGCGGCGCGTTTTTGTCGAAACCTTTGAACACGTCCGGCGCCCAGCGGCGCGCCAGTTCCTTGATGGTGCTGACGTCGAGATTGCGGTAGTGGAAAAACGCTTCCAGCTCAGGCATCAAGCGGGCCAGGAAGCGCCGGTCTTGACATATACTGTTGCCGCACATCGGCGACGCGCGCGGCGACACATGCTGCTGTAAAAATGCCAAAGTTTCACGCTGCGCGGCGGCGCTGTCACAACGACTCGCCTGCACGCGCGCGATCAAGCCCGAGTTGGCATGAGTTTTTTTATTCCAGTCGTCCATCGCGTCGAGCGCGGCTTGCGGTTGCTGCACAGCAATCACCGGACCTTCCGCAAGCAGGTTCAAATTGCGGTCGGTGACCAGGGTGGCCATTTCGATAATGACGTCTGCTTGCGGATTGAGCCCGGTCATTTCCAGATCGATCCAGATCAAGTGCTCGGCATCTTGTGCCATAATGTTCATCTCGATTTTATATTTGATGCAGTGTAGTCGACTGGCGTGAATTGTGTTGATGAGCGAACTGAAAAATCGTCACTGTGGGGTGTGCGTGAAAGGCGGCGCGGCGCTGACGATCCCGCGTGCGTCGGAATTGCTGCGTGAAATTCCCGGCTGGGAATTGAATGCCGAAACACAGGCGATCCAGCGCACGCTGCGCTTCAAGAATTTCTACGAGACCATGGCCTTCGTCAATGCGCTCGCCTGGATTGCGCATCACGAAGATCATCACCCCGATCTGGAAGTAGGCTACAACCGCTGCGTGGTGTATTACCGCACGCACGCGGTCGCCGGCCTGTCGGAAAACGACTTTATTTGCGCTGCCAAAATCAACGCCCTGCTTCCCGCATGACTGGCGCGCATGTCTAAGCGCAAGCTCACGCCACGCCAAACCGAACGCGTACGCGAACACCATCAACAACGCCTGACGCGTTCGGCGACACGCACGGCAGCACGCGCCACTTCCGATGCAGAACTCACCGATCTTGGCCCCGAACAACCCGGTGTTGTCATTGCCAATTTCGGCGCAAGCCTCGAAATCGAAGATGCGCACCGCAACGTGACCTTGTGCAGCACGCGCCAGAATCTGGGTGATGTGTTTTGCGGCGACGACATCGCCTGGCGCGCCGGGCAAGACGGCGGCGTGGTGGTCGCGGTGCAGCCGCGCCGCAGCTTGCTGGCGCGCAGCGACGCATACGGACAAATCAAACCGGTCGCGGCGAATGTGGATGTCATGGTGGTGGTGATCGCGCCGTTGCCCGGCATCAGCGAACAACTGTTGGACGGCTATCTGGTCGCAGCCGAGTTGTACGCGGTGCGGCCGTTGATCGTGGCGAATAAAAGCGATCTGCTGGACGCCGCCGCACGCAGCGCCTCCGAGCAGCGCATGGACGTGTACCGGCGCATCGGCTACGACGTGGTCTTTGTCAGCACGCTGCGCGGTGAAGGTTTGACGCAGGTGCAGGCGCGCCTTGCGCAACACACCAGCGTGGTCGTGGG
Source organism: Gammaproteobacteria bacterium (assembly GCA_031363085.1). Lineage (GTDB taxonomy): Bacteria > Pseudomonadota > Gammaproteobacteria > SG8-11 > SG8-11 > UBA6921. The sequence continues at coordinate 2,265 of JANLTU010000097.1, read as the reverse complement.
TCACTCTGGTGTGGGCAAGTCGTCGCTGCTCAAAGCCAGCATGCCGGATCTTGACATTGCCATTGGCGACGTCTCGGTCACCGGCCTGGGCAAACACACCACCACCACCACGCGCCTGTACCACTTCGGCGACCACGCCCGCCTGATCGACTCGCCCGGCGTGCGTGATTTCAAGCTCGGCCACATCAGCGTTGAACAAGCCGCGCGTGGTTTCGCGGAATTTCACCCGTATCTGGGCCACTGCAAATTCACCGACTGCCGCCACACCGTAGAACCCGGCTGCGCGATCCGCGCTGCGCACCAGGCCGGCCACATCGCGCCGGCACGCTATGTCAGTTACCAACGCTTTCTCGACGCGCTGCGCAGCGGCAACTCTTAAAGCAGCGTGAAGCGTGGCCGCTAATTTTCCAGGCGTTGATAGCGTGCGTTGCGGGCCTTATCAGCGCAGGTTAGTATCCAACCCAATGAATGAGTACCTTAGCCCACGTCACTTTGCGGAGACACTGATGAAACGGAACTATTTTTATTGCGCGGCCGCCAGCCTGTTGCTCAGTGCGCCACTGGCCCACGCAGGCAGTAAAGACATTAATTTGAACGACCTCGTCATCCAAGCGGGCGTGCAGGCGCAAAACCAATTTCGTTTACTCAGTGAAGATCTCGGCTCGGCGCTCAGTTATAAAGCTGTGGCCCCTGCCGAACCCTTGGGCCTGACCGGCTTCGACATCGGGCTGGAACTCAGCGCTACAAAAATGAGTAATGCGACGCAGTGGAAAAATGCGGTGTCGGGCGGAAAAGCTATCGAAACCTTACCCGTGCCCAAGCTGCACGTGCACAAGGGCCTGCCCTTCGATATCGATGTCGGCGTGATGTACACCTCGATCCCCACCACCAACATCAAACTGGTCGGCGGCGAATTGCGTTATGCCTTTATCGCCGGCGACGTGGTGCTGCCGGCCGTGGCGGTGCGTGGCACCCTGACCAAGTTGAGCGGCGTAAGCAATCTGGCCTTCGGCACCAAAGGTTTGGAGCTTGCGGTATCCAAAGGCTTCTTGATGTTCACGCCCTACGCGAGTATCGGCCAAGTGTGGACCACCTCCGACCCGTCGGCGTGCTTGACGCCCGCCAACTGTCTGAAGAAAGAAGAATTCCAGCAAACCAAAATGGAAGTCGGCGTGAATATTAATTTCGGTTTGCTGAACATGTCGATTGATGGCGACAAGACCGGCGACAGCACTACCTACAGCGCCAAGTTGGGCCTGCGCTTCTAATCACGCTCCGCAGCAACGTCGCGGCCGGCCTTGCGCCGGCCGCGCATTATTCGCGCCCCGCGCGTTCCCGATAACCCAGGTATTTTTTACGCGCATCGCTGCGCTTGCCGCGCGCCAAATACATCGGCACCACCGCTTCGATTGACGCCGGCGTGAGTGTGAATAGCGGCGGGAATTCGCCTTTGCATACGCTGTCTTGACGTAACGAAGCCAGGTTGTCGCTCGACATCGGTTTGCCCGGCACCATTTCCAGAAAGCCTGCCAACAGACTCGACATGTTTTTGCCCAAGCCGACGATGCAGCGATTCAAGCCCGCTTGCTGCGCGGCGTACTCCACTAATTCTTTCAAGCTGTAGCTGCGCGGGCCGCATAAATCGTAGCGCTGCCCGAAGCTCGCGCGGTTGTTCAACGCGCGTGCAAACGCTTCCACCACATCGCCGACATACACCGGCGCAAGCTTGGCCTGCGGGCATGCCAACGGAAAAAAATACGGTGTAATTTTGAGCAGGCGGACGAAGCGATTAAAAAAGTCATCCTCCGGCCCGAAGATCACCGACGGACGAAAGCTGGTCACGGCGATACCCGACTCAGCGTGCATCGCGTTCTCGCCCTCACCTTTGGTGCGCAGGTATTGACTGGCACCGCGCCCGGCGTCGGCACCCAATGCGCTCATGTGCAACAAACGTTTGATATTGCTCTTGCGGCACGCCGCCATGATGCGACGCGGCAGCTCAACGTGCATGTCGCGAAAGCGCGCGCGTCCCGATTCGTTGAGTATGCCGACCAGATTGACCACCACGTCCATGCCGCGAAATTCACGCAGCAGGGTCGCTTCGTCGCGCACGTCGGCCTCGACCACATGCACGCTCGGCAACACTAACAGGTCACGATGGCGCTCGCGGTGCCGCGCCAAGACTTTTACGTAATGCCCTTCGTCGGCGAGGCGCACCACCAGATGTTGCCCGACAAATCCGGTGCCGCCTACCACACAAATCCG
>JANLTU010000091.1:0-11618 GCA_031363085.1 Gammaproteobacteria bacterium | reverse complement strand
CAAGCCGCTTCTACGGGCGGTGCGTAGGTACCCGATTCATCAGGCAGGGCGCGATGAATCGCGCCGCTACGACCGCATGGGGCACACAGGGGGAAATCTTTGTGGGAGCGCGGGCGTCCCGCCCACCAGAAACAGACGGCCAGGGATGGCCACACTTCAAAAAAACTCTTAACGACGGCGAGGACCCGTGACATGCACAAGAGAAAAATTCTGATCGCCGACGATGAGCCCAGCATTCGGCGGCTGATTCACAGCACGCTCGAAGACGATGTGCATTGCGAAATCCACGAGGCCAGCGACGGGCGCGAAACCCTCGAACAATTACGCAGCTTCGCACCCGATGTGCTGATTCTTGACCTCATGATGCCGCACTTGTCGGGTCTGAACGTGCTCGAAGAACTCAACAATCACCCGCTTGCGCCCCGGCCGCGCGTCATCGTGTTGTCGGCCAAGGTGACCGAGGAGGAGCGTGCCCTGGAGCTGGGCGCGCAACTGTTCCTGCGCAAGCCGTTCTCGCCGTTGCAGCTCATGGACCTAGTGGAACAAGCCCTGCAAGCGGATGGAGCAGCACTGCCATGAGCCGGCGCCTGGGTCACCCCGAATCTCATAGCGGCAGCCGGCCACACCGCACGCCGCGCGCGCCACCGACACCGCTGATGGCGCGGGACAACTTTGCTCGCGTCCACGACCAGCTCCAGTTGTACGCACGCGATCTCAATCGCAGCTTCAAGTCCGAGCGCCTCAAGACGCGCGCGCTGGAGGCGGCGCAGAAGCAACTGCTGCACTACGCCGCCGACCTGAGAAAAACCTACGAGGCCGAGCAGCAGCGCGCCGCCGAAGTGCAGGCGGCGTTCTGTGAAGCGCTGCACCGGCTCACCACTGCTGTTGAATACAAAGACGAAGAAACCGCTCAGCACATCCAGCGCATCAGTTATTACGCGCGCAGCGTGACGCAGGCGCTGGGCTGGGATACAACCCAACAACAGCTTATTTTCGAGGCCGCGCCGATGCACGACGTGGGTAAAATCGGCGTGCCCGACGCCATCCTACTCAAGCACGGCCCGCTCACGCCCGGGGAATGGCAGGTGATGAAGACGCACCCACTGATGGGCGAGAAAATCCTCGCCGGCTCGGGCTCGGCGCTGCTCAAAATGGCCGCTGACATCGCCGCCTGCCACCACGAGCGCTGGGACGGCGGCGGCTACCCGCGTGGAATTAAGGGCGAGCAGATTCCGCTCTCCGGGCGCATTGTGATGCTGTGCGACGTCTACGACGCGCTACGCAGCAGGCGGCCCTACAAGCCCGCTTTCGACCATGCCAAGACCTGCGACATTATTCTGCACGGCGACGAACGCACGCAGCCTGCGCACTTCGATCCGCAACTGCTGAACCTGTTTCACAGCGTCAAGGCGGCCTTCGCTACAACCTTCGAAAACTTACACGATGCGTAGGCTGCGTATGCGGCGGTCGCGTCTACCCGGGAAACCCTGCGCATGAGTAACGATAACCCACCCCAGATGCGGCGCGGACGCATCGTGGCGCTGATTCTCACCGCTGCGCTGCTGCCGCTCGCCGCCATGGTGGTGTTTGCCACGGTCACGGCGCGCCAAGCCTTGCAACAGGAAATTCTGCAAACCGCCATTGCTAGCAGCCGGGGCGGCGCACTGCTGGTGGACGCGGACATCGTCGGCAAGCGCGAACTGCTGGCCTTGTTCGCGCGCCGACGTGCGCTGAACACGGCGGTCGCCCGCCATGACCAACCCGGCGTGGAGCGACTCCTCATCGACCTCGCTGCGGATATCCTGGATTTCGAGCGTGCCTTCGTTACTGACGCCACCGGCACGCTCTGGGCCCACTACCCCGACACTGACCCGACGGTGCTGGGACGCAACTTCGCTGCACGCGAGTGGTATCTAGGGGCGTCAAAAAACCAGGCCTTGTATCTCTCCGGGGCTTACCAACGCGCTGCCCAGCCGGTGCGACTGGTCTACACCTTTGCGACACCGCTATTCGACCAGGAACAGCGGCTCACCGGGTATCTGGGGGTGCAGGACACGGGTGGGCGCCTGCGCCAAAGCCTGGAGAAGCTGACGCTACCGGCCGGCAGCAGTGCCGCGCTGATCGACCACAACGGGCACGTGGTGTTTGAAATCGGCACCGCTCGCCTGCCGCCCAACCAGGATCTGCGCACCATCAACCCGTGCATCGACGACGCCTTGCGCGGGCGGGAGGGTACTGCCCTCACGAGCTACATCGGCGCGACTGACGTGGTGGTCTGCGCACCGGCGCGCGCGGTCGGCTGGGCGGTGATTGCGCACTTTCCAACCGACCAACTGCTGCGCCCGTTGCGCACCATTGCCTGGCAGATCAGCGGCGCCGGCATGCTGTTGCTGCTGCTGGTGGGCGTGCTGGCTGCACGCTGGGCCAGCACCTACGCCCGCAATCGGCACCTGCTGGCGGAGGGCGAGCGCCTGACGCGTGAACTCGACCTGCAAAGCAACCGCTATTGGGCTCTGCTTGATTCCTCTGCCGACGGCCTGGCGATGGCAAACAACGACAAGACGCTGCTGTACATGAACCGCACCTTCGGCCGCCTGTTCGGTTTCAGCGACGCGGAGCGTCTTATCGGCCGCCCGATGACGGCACTGCACGAACTATTGTTCCCGCTGCTGGCGGAACCTGAGCATTATCAGCAGAACGCGGAGCAGCTATGGCGCCAGGACGATAGCGTGGGCGATTTCGAGATGCCGCTCACCGACCGGCGCGTGGTTCATTTTTACTCGCATCCGGTACGCGACCGTGCCGGCCGGCGCATCGGCCGTTCGCTCATCTGTCGCGACCTGACCCGAGAACGCGAGCTTGAGCGCATGAAAAACGAATTCGTCGCCACCGTGTCGCACGAACTGCGCACACCATTGGCCTCGCTGCTGGGCTTCTCGGAGCTGATGCTGACGCGCAAACTCCCCGCGCAGAAACAGCGGGAGTTTATCGAAATCATTCACAAGGAATCGCAACGCCTGAACGGACTCATCAACGACTTCCTTGACCTGCAACGCATCGAAAGCGGTGGCGTGGCATATGTGTTCGAGGCACTTGACCTGCCCGGCGTGGTGCGTGAGGTGGCAGCACTCTTCGCCAGCGACGCGAAGCATTCGTTCACGCTCGATCTGCCCACCGGGCTGCCGGCGGCGCTGGGCGACCACGGCCGTATCCAACAGGTGGTGCAGAACTTGGTTTCAAATGCGCTGAAATACTCACCGGCCGGCGGCGCGATCACGATTACACTGCGCGCCCGTGCCGATGCGATGCTTGAAGTCACGGTCACCGACCAGGGCTTGGGCATTCCCGAAGAGGCTCTGGCCGGACTATTCGGCAAATTCTTCCGCGTGGACGGGAGCGACCGACGCGAAATCGGTGGCACCGGCCTGGGGCTGGCCTTGTGCAAGGAAATCGTGCAGGCCCATCAAGGAACCATTTGGGTGGAATCGCGGCTGGGCACAGGCAGCAGCTTCCGCTTCACGCTACCGCTTGCGGCCACAGCAGTCGTGCCCACCCCTGTTGCCGGCGCGCCCTACGTGCTGGTGGTCGAAGACGACGCCGCGTTCGCCACCTTGGTCAGCGAACATCTGGCCGAGGTCGGCCTCGCCGTGCACATCAGCCCCAGCGCCGAGGAGGCACTGGCGCACACACACACGGCGACTCCGGCGCTCATTTTTCTCGACATCCATCTGGCCGGTAACCTGGACGGTTGGGATTTTCTCACCACCGTCAAGGCCGACCCGCGCTTCGCCACGATCCCCGTCATCATCACCACGGTGACCGAAAAGCGCGCCCGGGGGCTGGCACTGGGCGCCGCCGATTACCTCGTCAAACCCTTCCCGATGGAGCGGCTGCTGGACGCCGTGCGCTGCCACCTGCCTGCGCCACAGGGCCGTCAGGTGTTGATCGCGGATGACGATGCGGCGTTTCGCGGCGTGCTCGCCGCCGCGCTGCTCGCAGAGTTTGGTAGCCAAGTGCACGAGACCGGCGATGGCCATGACGCGCTGGCGCAAATTCAAGCACAGGCGCCTGACTTAGTGATTCTCGACCTGCTGATGCCGGGCCTGGACGGCTTCGAGGTACTCAAGCACTTGCGTCTCGACCCTCGCACCACCCACTTGCCGGTGCTGGTCGTGACCGGCGTTGACTTAACACCAGCGGACAAGGAACGCCTGCGCCACGGCATGGCGCGCGTGCTAACCAAGGCGGAATATTCCCAGCAAAACCTGCTGACGCTAGTGCGGGAGCTCGTCAACCCGGCACCCACCGCGCACGGTGCAGCGACAGGAGATATGCCGTGAAGCGCGCGCTGGCCGGAGCGACTGGCAGCCGCTATTTTTCGTGGGAGCGACTGCCGCTCTCATCCAAGCGCGAAGGTGAACAGCATGCAAAATGAAGCGGTGGTTGCGTAGTTTATTTTGTAAGTGCGGGTGGCTGCATGGCGCCGCATAATACGCAGCGCCATGACTCGCCTAATTTTTCACAACCAACATTTTCTCGTCGCCTTCAAACCGGCGGGCGTGCTCACAGTGCCAGATCGTGACGGTACCGATGCGGCGCGCCCAGTGTTGGGCTTGCAGTTGCAAAGCGAGTTGGGGGTGCGCTTGTTTCCGGTGCATCGGCTGGATTGGCCGGTGGCCGGTCTGGTGCTGTTTGCGCTTAATACCGAGGCGCATAAAATTGCCAACACTTGGTTTGAACACCGCCGCGTGCACAAAACTTACCGCGCCTGGACGCAGGCGCAGAGCTTCACGCACATTCCTGCGCACGTCGGCAATCCGCGTCACGCCATCACGCTGGCCCAGGACATGCGTTTTGAGTGGCGCGGCAAAATCGAGCGCAATAAACGCCGCGCGTTTGTAAGTCCGCGCGGCAAAGCGAGCCTGACCTTGGCGCAGTATCTGGGCAAGCATCCAACCCACGGGCATTTAATGTGGGACGTCGCGCCGGTTACCGGCCGCCCGCACCAACTCCGCCTGGATTTAAGCCGCCACGGGTTTCCTGTCGTCGGCGATGCGCTGTATGGGTCGAAGCTCGACTGGGGACCGGACCGCATTGCGCTCACGGCATTTCTCCTGGATTTCAGCGCGATTGTCGAGACAAAGCGCCTGGGCTTGCCGCAGAGCGTAGAGCTTGAGCCCGCCTTGTAAAAATATTTGCGGGTCGGGAATAAAACCCGTCGCGCCACTGTTTACCTGATGAGCTGGGTAGTTTCGCGCGGCCACCAAACCACCGCCACACTGTTTATGGAACACTAAATAGAGCATGCCCAACGACCTCATCGCCGAACATATTCCCCGCCTGCGGCGCTACGCGCGTGCGCTGACCGGCGAGCGTTCACGCGCCGACGATCTGGTGCAAGACACGCTGGAACGTGCCTGGACTCGATTTCATCTGTGGCAGCGCGGCAGCAATTTGCGCGCCTGGCTGTTTACCGTCATGCATAATGTTTTCGTCAATCAGCACCACAAAAACAAAACCCAACGCACGGAAGCGTTGGACGACGCCGCACCGGAACTGACGGTGCCGGACGACACGCAGCAGTCGCTGCACTTACGCGACTTGCACAAAGCGCTGGAGCAATTATCCCTGGAGTACCGTGAAGTGTTGTTGTTGGTCGCACTGGAACAAATGAGCTACGCCGAAGTTGCCGAAATTCTGAAAATCCCGCTGGGCACAGTGATGTCACGCCTGGCACGCGGCCGCGAACAATTGCGCGCGTTATTGTCCGGCCAAGCGCCGGCGCCGCTGCGGAGGGTCAAATGAGCACCGAACTCCCCACCTTCACCGACGCCGATTTACACGCCTATGTCGACCAACGTCTTGACCCGGCGCGTCGTGCCCAGATCGAAGCCTGGCTGGAAGGAAATCCCGCTGCCGCCGAACGCGTGCGCGCATACCGTGAACAAAACGAATTACTGCACGCCGCGTTTGACGGCGTGCTCGAAGAGCCGGTGCCCGAGCGCGTGCAGCGCCCACGCAGCGCACGCTGGGGCTGGATGAACTACGGCGGTCTGGCGGCTACGCTGGTGTTGGGTGTGGCGCTGGGTTGGCTGGTGCGCGGTGAATCGCAGCGCGCGTTACCGCTGAGTATCGTACTGCCCAAACAGGCGGCGCTGGCGCACATGGTGTATACGCCGGAAGTCATGCACGCGGTTGAAGTCGGTGCCGACCAGGAAGCACATCTGATGAAGTGGCTGTCGAAACGACTGGGCGTGAAGGTGCAAGCGCCGCAACTGCAAGCGGTGGGATTTACTCTGGAAGGTGGACGCTTATTACCGGGCGAGGATGGCCCGGCGGCGCAATTCATGTACCGCGATACGGCGGGTCTGCGCTTGACACTTTATTTGCGCACCGGTTTGCACAACAACCGTGAAACCGCTTTCCGCTATGCCAAAGAAGACGCCGTCAGCGTCTTCTATTGGGTGGACGGCAGCACTGCCTACGCGCTGTCTGGAGAGCTAGACCGCGAGCGCCTGTTGAACGTGGCGCAAGCGGTCTACAAAGGCATTAACCCGTGAAGGTTGACGACGGCCGCGTCGACTTGCGGCCCGGCTTGTAAGCCACTTGTGGTTTGCGTGCGGGGGCTGCACCGGCACTGGCGTGCTGCTCACGCGGCGCATGCGAGTATCCCTCACGTTGCTCAGGCCGCGCTGCTGCCGGACGTGAACGCTCGAACGGACGCGACGTGCTGGGACGCGCGGAATTACCACTCGGGCGTTCGTTGTTGAAACGCGAGTTGCCGTTCGGACGCGCGCTGTTGCTGTTCGCACTATTGGAACGTGAGTTACCGTTGCCATAGCTGTTGCCGCCACTCGGACGCGATGAGCTTGGACGCGACGAACTGGGGCGACCACCGGGACGGCCACCAAAGCGGCGCGGGCGGTCAGAACTACCCGGACGCGGCTCGGGACGCTTGGGTTCCAGACCGGCAATCACGGTGCGCTCAAAATTCAACCCCAACATGCGCTCGATGCGCTTCAGATTACCCCACTCTTGCGGACCGACCAGCGAATGCGCTTTGCCGCTCGCGCCACCACGACCGGTACGACCGATGCGATGCACGTAGTCTTCCGGCGAATTGGGCAAGTCGAAGTTCACCACGTGGCTGATGCCTTTAATGTCAAGCCCGCGTGCCGCGACATCGGTCGCGACCAGCACCTTCACATTGCCGCGCTTCATCCGGTCAACAGTGCGAATGCGCTGCGCTTGCTTCATGTCGCCGTGCAAAGGTGCCGCGCGGTGACCTATTTCGTTGAGGTGATCCGCCAACTGGTCCGCGCCGCGCTTGGTGGCGGTGAACACGATGGCCTGAGTCATTTCCTGTGCGCCCAACAAATGCGCCAGTAGGTTGTGTTTGTGATCGATACCGTCGGCCTGATGCACCTGCTGCTCAATGGAATCGTGTCGTTGCTGAATGGTCGACACCTGCACCCGCACCGGGTCTTTGAGCAAACGCTGCGCAACGCGCAGCACTTCGCCTTCCAGCGTGGCCGAGAACAGCAAGGTTTGGCGCTCAGCGGGTGTGGACTTGGCAATCATCTCCACGTCGTCGACGAAGCCCATGTCAAGCATGCGATCCGCTTCGTCCAGCACCAGCAATTCCATGCGCGAAAAATCCACGCGACCTTTGCCCATGTGATCCATCAGACGTCCGGGCGTTGCGACTAAAATATCCACCGGTTTGCGCAGCAGCATTTCCTGCTGGCGATAGGCAACGCCGCCCAGAATTGCGCCGCTGGTGACGCGCATATAGCGGCTCAAGGTATTCACCGCATCGGTGATTTGCTGCGCCAGCTCGCGCGTCGGCGACAACACCAGCACGCGTGGACCAACACCGCCGCGCGTCGAAGGTGTCAGCAAGCGTTGTAAAATCGGCAATACGAAGGCAGCGGTTTTGCCGGTGCCGGTTTGCGCCGAGGCCATGACATCGCGGCCTTCCGCGATTAACGGGATAGCGCGCTGTTGAATTTCGGTCGGCTGGGTATAGCCCAGCTCGGTAATTGCACGTTGAATAACAGCATCAAGATTAAATTGTGAAAAAGACACGTGATAACTCCTCAGTCCGCCGCCACTGGCGGAATCCAATTGTGATAATGAAAAGGCGAACGATTGGCAGACGCCACGTGTGGCTAATAAAGAGGCACCGCCAGGTTCCGTGCCGCATGTTGCGCGGTCTCGCCGCTAACCAGGAAACCTGTGGTGATACAGCAGGGCAATCGGTCAGAGACGCATACTATTTATCCTCTTGCGAGGAAGGCCGCATGGTACGCAAGTAGACTCTAAAAAGCCAGCGCTATGTTAAGGGCGCAACGACGTCTCGAATTGAATTGGAAATAACGTTAACAACCGTCCAACACCTCGCGGCTGCGCCGGTCCTCCAAACTCAAAATGAATTCCCACTGCGCCGCCGTGACCGGCATGATCGACAAACGATTGCCGCGCTGAATTAATGCAAAGTCCTGCAACTGCGGACAGTTTTTCATTTCATCCAAAGAGACCACGCGCTTGAACGCGCGCTCAAACGCCACGTCCACCATATACCAGCGCGGTTTTTCGCGCGTGTGCTTGAGATCGTAGTGCTCGCCTTCGGGATTCATGGCGCTGTCGTCCGGGTAGCCGGCGCGCACGATGTTCATGATTCCGACAATACCCGGCTCTTTACAACTGGAATGATAGAAAAACGCCTGATCGCCAACCTGCATGTCGTCACGCAGCATGTTGCGCACCTGATAATTACGCACGCCGTCCCAGTGCTCGCGCTGCTTGGGGCGCTTGCGCAAATCGTCGATACCGAACATGTCGGGCTCGGATTTCATTAACCAGTAATTGGGCACGCTCTTATCTCCAAAACTTCCGTGTGAATAATTCACAACGTGTCATGACATTTTAGCACTGAGGATTCCAACTGTGATCGCTACAGTGTTCCACCTGCAAACGAACGATAGCACGAGGGAATTAATAGTCATGCGTTTACTCAGTATCAGTGGCGGAATAGTTTTAGCAACAATCATCAGTCTCGCAAGTGCGGCGTTACTCCCGCCGGTCGACGCAAAACCGGTAGATACAACTGCCGCAATACCGCGCGATGACGTGCCGGACATTGTGCTACAGGCAATGAGCTGGTGGTACTTCAACGCGCAAATCGCGCGCACTCAATTACCGGAAAATCCCGCCGCGCATTATCTGGTCATCGATCTGCGCGCACCCAAAGATTTTGCACGCGGTCATTTGCCCGGCGCGGTTAATGTTCCCGCCGATCAAATCGTCGCGCAACTGGGCGGCGTCGCGCCCGACCATGACAAAAATATTCTGCTGGTCGGCTACGACGAAACCCACTCGGTGCGCAGCTTGGCAACCTTACGCTTGTTAGCTTATACACACGTTATGCATTTAACGGATGGCTGGCAGGATGACGGCGCAGCGCTGGGTGCCCGCACGAAATCTATGCCCCCGCTACACCAACGTAGCTAACCGCCAAATCGACAGCCCTTTATCCGCTGCGCGTGGAAGGCGTGCAGCGGCATTTTTACCGCCGCGTAACATCCAGGATACTTGTAAGTGTAAGTCTCTCTGTATGTCGGTACCCCACACACAAAGCACGCAACACGCACCAACGCATTCGCCTGCACTACCGCGCTGCGTCGCATCTTGATGTTTGGCTTTGGAAGCAGTGCTTCGCTCTATGCCTTCGGACGCATCCGTAACTACACCGCAGACCGCTTCAGTTTGCGAGAAGAACAACACCACAACGCGTTGCGTTCCTTAGCCTATCCCGATATTGACAATAAATTTCGCTGGTCAAATCGGCTTTATCCATCCTGCTGCCGAGAAGCTGTTGGATTTGTTTCGCTGCGCAGATTATGGGTCGCCTGTTCTACGCGCTGCTGCAATCCCAGCGCGCGATGCGGGATCAGCGGTCATCCACCACACTGGGTTTAAAAATAGAATTATTTGACGAGCTGATTCAGCTCGATGATGGGCAATAAAATCGCCAGTACGATCACCAGTACAATGCCGCCCATAATCAGAATAATCATCGGCTCGAACAAGCCTAGCGCGGCGGCACGCAAAGTTTCCAACTCCTGCTCTTGCGCTATGGCGGCGCGATCCAGCATCTGCTCCAGGTTACCGCTGGCCTCACCGCTGGCGATCAGATGCACCGTCATCGGCGGAAAATAACCGCTGGCGTCCAGCGCTGAAAATAACGTCGAACCTTCGCGTACTTTCTTCGCCGCAGCCTGGACCGCGAAGCGCATCGGGCGGTTGGTGATTACTTCAGCGGAAATATGCAAACCATCAAGCACCGGCACACCACTGGCGGTGAGAATGCTGAAGGTACGCGAGAAACGCGCCGTGTTCAGCCCGCGCGTGAAACGACCGATTAACGGCATACGCAATAACAAGTGATGAAAGCTGATGCGCGTGGCTTCAAAGCGCCACATGTAACGCAACAACAGGATGCCTGCGACGAGTGCCAGCAACATGAAAATACCGTATTCGCGCATGAAGTCCGACAACGCGATCAGCGCCCGCGTCAGCACCGGCAACTTCTGCCCGATGTTCTGAAACACCTGCACCACCTGCGGCACCACATAGGTGAGCAGCCCGATCACCACCGCAATTGCGACCAGGGTCAGCAACACCGGATAGATCAGCGCGATCATCATTTTTTGCTGCAATTGCTGGCGCGTCTCGGTGTAATCGGCCAAGCGTTCCAGCACCACGTTCAAATGCCCCGACTGCTCGCCGGCCGCCACGGTGGCGCGGTATAACTCGTCGTACACATGCGGAAAATCATTCAGCGCCGCCGCCAGCGAATGACCTTCCATCACGCGCGAACGCACCGCCACCAGCATCGACTGCAAGCGCGCCTTCTCGGTTTGTTGCGAGACCGTACGCAAGCAGTGCTCCACCGGCAAACCGGAGCGCGCCAACGTCGCCAACTGGCGTGTAATCAGCGCCAAGTCGGTCGCGCTAACACCACGCTTAAGCAGACCGGATTTTTGCGCGCGCTCTTCGCGCTTCTGCACTTCTTCGACGGCCAGCGGAATCATGCCTTGCTCGCGCAGACTCTGGCGCACTTGGCGCGCGGTATCGCCCTCGGTTACGCCTTTGCGTTCGCGGCCGGTGGTATCCAATGCGGTGTATTCGAAGGCACCCATAAAATGACTGTGTGAATTGGCCCGACGTGGGCTGGTGTATGTTACACGAGTTCCCGCTGCGCGGCGGTGTTCAGTCGAGACGCCGGGAGCTCGACATGTTGATGCTCAGAGGGCAAGCCTCCATCCGGCGATGCGGCATGGCCGTCTCGCCGGGTGTGGCCTGACCGCGCACTATTTAAGCGAACCCAAAACATCTTCGTAAAACTTTTCGGCGGCGGCTTCAAAATGCACCGATTCAAACGTTACTGTATCGCCATAACTCAATGACTCAAGTTGCCAGCCACTCTCGCTGCGCCGGTAGATATCAATAGCCACCTTGTCCTGCGCCACCAGAACATATTCTTGCAAGCCTGGAATACTTTGGTAGGCGACTAACTTTTCGAGACTGTCCTTTGATTCCGTCGATTTAGATAA
>JANLTU010000090.1:0-12930 GCA_031363085.1 Gammaproteobacteria bacterium | reverse complement strand
GTTTTGCTTCACCCATCGGGTGAGTCCTCCCTCGCCCTAAATTACGTCGTAAACACAAGCGCCGCATACGGTTAGCTTAGCAGAGCAAGTTTCAACTGCCGTTTTTAGGTTAACGCGTCGTTGCTGCCGCAATCCGGGCTTTAGGTGATTAGGAAGGTTATGCGCCCGAGCGCTGCGAGTTATTTGACGGGGATAGCGTAGTGCATCACCGAGCTGTCGGCGACCGGATGGTAGTCCGTACCATAGAATTCCAGATCAGCGCCGTAAGTGTGCCGCAGGCCGGATTGAAGCAACCAACTGGAGTAAATATAGTTCACGGTGTTGTTGATATTTTTCACCGCGCCTTGATGCCTGAACTTCGCATAAGTCGCCGCAGGAATTTCAATCCTGACCATCTGTTCCGGCAACGTTACGCGCGCGTCGACTTCAACGGCGGCGCAATACTCCAGTTGCTCCGTGTTCGGTTGTGTCTGTCGGACCACCCCGTAGCACATGCCGGGAACCACGTTGGTGATTTCCACCATGCGTTTTAAAAATGCATCCCAGAGCGGCGGTAGTTTTTCAGCGATATTATTTTTCTCCGAATCAACGCTATAAAAACCGGTTTTCAGCCCCACCAGCAGCAGGTGTTTCTGCGTATAGATTTCCGGTTGCAGCGAAATGTTCTGGTGGATGTGCTGCAAATATTCGGCATTGAACTGCACCTTTTTCAAAAACAGGCTTTTGTGCCCCAGCTTCCGGTAGGCATTGGGTGTCATCGCGAAGGCTTTTTTAAACGCGCGAGTAAAACTTTCTTGCGACTCAAACCCCGCGCTCAGGGCGATGTCGATAATCCTGGCGTCGGTGGCCAGGAGCTTGTCCAATGAATTCGCAAACCGGCGCGAGCGGATATAAGTTTTCAGCGTTTCATTGGTTAAGGCTTTGAAGATCCGTTGGAAGTGCCATGCGCTGATGCCCGCCGCCCCGGCGACCTGCGGGATCGCAATGTCAAAGTCCAGATGGGCTTCGATGTAGTCAATGCCGGCTTGAACGTGCTTGAGGTAGTTCACTGCGCAGGCCCTAGCTTTGCGGGGTTTCAAAAAAACCGGTGATTGAAACCAGATTTCCGTTTTGGTTGTATTCGGCGTAGCTGATGCCATCGCTGAGCACGACATTTTCTCCGTTGCGCATTTCCCAGCGCGCGATGCTCTTGTGGCTGTGCGCGAGAAAATAGGTGGTTACAAAATAGCCGCCCGGAATCTGTCGGTGAAAATCCCGTATGTAGGCTTCCAGCTCATCCCAGCCTTTGGTTTTGATCAGCGGATCATGGTATTGGCAGGCCGAGTCCAAACATTTTTTGAACAGCGCTCGCTTCTCAGCGGAGCTCGACATTTTCCAGGACAGTGCATAGGTTTCCCAAGTTGCTTTGAAATTCGTGCTCATTGCAGTCTCCGATTATTTTGTGGTGAGGCCACAATAAAGCCGGTTTGATTTTGGATTTTGATATTTTGTGCTTTTATTTTCGGTATGAGGATGGTGTGGCTGGGGCATAAACTTATAAATCTCAATGTCGATTTTTCAGGCGCGGTAATAATAATGTTACGCCCCGTTGCTATGTTCATTTTTGCGCAACCCAAGTAGTACGACCGCGCGTCAAATTATGGTGTCTTGACTAATTATTTAAGGGGCATTTAAGCAGTGAAATGCATTTATAAGCGCTCGATCAACTATCGCAAGGAGACAGACGATGAAACATGGTGCCGCTTTCCTTTTTACAGCGCTTTTTTACTGTGCCGGCGCACAGGCTGCCCCTCCGCAATATCCGTCGCTGGTGGTTTCTACATTTGGCATGATCGGTATTGCCGATTCTGAAACGGCGCGTCTCAATCTTGTTAATATCGACGACCCTAACATCATTAGCATTATCCCTAATCTGTGCCAGGCCCATCTGCGCTTTTTGGACGAAAAAGGCAACGTATTAGCAAAATCGGATGTCAGTTTAACCAACGCTCAGGCCGGCTACTTGGATTTCGCCCATGCAAAAATCCCGGAGGTCGAAGCCTCTCATCGCAGGCAAATACGCCCGGAAGTGGCCACGTTGGAAAGTCCCGTCATTGCCTCGGTAGCAAACTGTATTGCGACCATCGAAATCTTTAACTCGCACACTGGCCAAACAACCGTGATCTACCCGGCCGCGCCACGACTTGACTTAGGGAATCCGGATATTCCTCCGGTCCCGTAGTCTACGACGAGAAACCGCGCGAGGTTGGCTCTTGGCGTAGCAAGCCCGCGTGGTTGGCTGTGCGCTGAACGAAACCGGTTGTAAGCCGCAAGCGTCCCTGCTTAATTTATAGCAGGGTGCGTAGTGCAGAAGCGTAGTCTGAAATTATTTCCGCGCTGTTAATGCCCGTCGTTTACTGAAGGTTGCCCGCATGGCAAAGTTACCAAACGTCGATCAAGAAAACGGAATTGTCCGAGGTGCTGTTTCGTTAATGCAACTATGCAAGCCTGACCCGGTTTTGATGTTTTGAGGAAGGTCACTTGTCGACCCGAAGGCGAATGCGTATTTTGTAGGCTGGGTTGATAAACCCAGCGTTCGTGAGATCATCTCGGTCATCGCTGGGTTTATCAACCCAGCCTACCGCACTGGTTTTTTTTGCGGATACTTAAGTACTATGATTTCCTCAATATTTGGCTTGAAGCATTGTTCCACTTTTTTACAGGCAGCAAGAGAGTCCTCTTTTACTACCTTTTTTGGAAGTAACTCAAGAATGGCACACTCCATTAGCCGGTATGCAAAGACCTTGGGGTGAAAACGCTGTGTATTTGCCTTAGCAGTCCAAGAAATATTTTTGCCTGTGTCATCGTCTTTACGGAGTAGTATAGACCGGAAGAAGCTGGCGTATTTCCATGGCGAAATACCGACGAACGGCTCAAAGTTCACCAACTCCGGCGCAGGATGAATTGGGTCTACTTGTAACGAATCGGGGTAGAGATCACCCGCTAGGCTTTTAGGATAAGGCTCAATATAGACAACCCGTGTAATTCCTGCTGCAACGATATGTCTCGCGCAGAGGTGGCAGGGAAACGTTGTGCAATACAGGGTTCCACCTTTCACGCTAACGCCTCGAAGAGCGGCGTCCATTAAGGCCGCCATTTCGGCATGCACAGAGCGACCGAATTCTAAAAGATTCCGAATTAACGTCCCCGACATTTTCTTGGTAAGTTTTATTCCTCCATCGTTACCTAAATCAAGCAGCTCATTGAAGATTTTCTCACTGCTTTTTACGATTTTTTTATCTTTTGCGGCATTTTCAAATTCACGTCTAAACCGATTTAATACATCATAAAGAGCGTCATTTTTAATAGTTGTTCCACTATCGTAACCGAGTTGATAATCCCTAAATTCAACACTACCCGGCCAGTACATTCCGCCACCGAACTTTGGAACTTCATTGCAACCAAGCGCAATGACTTCACCGTCTTTGGTTGCGATTACGGCCCCAACCTGACGCGAGAGGTCCGCAGAGCGCATAGAAGCATGCGATGCAAGTGCCATGAAGTACTCGTCCTTCATGGGTGTGTGGTATGGGTAACAAAAAACAATTTCCAAGAAACGTTTGAGGCTTGCCGTAAGGGACTGTCTATTTCGCGTATCTACAAATAGATCCCCTAGCGGAAAGGCATCTCTGACACGTTGCCCGAATGGGTTCTTGTCTTCATTGGTGTCACGCCCTATAAGTTGTTCGGCCCGACAGCGTGCCCCCAATTTAACTTTATTCTTGGTTTTTTTATTTCTTTTTTTGGCACCACTGCATTCACTCTTATCAATTTCTTTAGTGAGTTTTTCCACTCTAATTTCGCGTGGTGTGTAAACAGAAACCACCGAAAGGGATTCTCCGTACACAGATCTCAACGTTTCTATTTCTTCCGGGTGCTTTAGCGAGTCCAAAATATAAGCAACCGAGGACTTGTCTTTGAGTTTGGATCTTTCCTTAACGATTTCAGCGATTGCATAGAGGGCAAGCGCATCGCCTCGGTCCATTTTCTTTCGCCGCTTATTACCCTCGTCCATGAGGCCCTCAATTTCTTCGTATTTATTTTGGTAATTTTTATTGTCGCCTTGTGGTGAGTTCATATTTTTGAGAACGGCGCTTAATTTAATAGTGACGACCTTATAGGCCATGCTCTCCAATTCTGATGTAGCAATATCAATGACTGTTTTTTTGTCGCTTCCCGTCGGAGCGACAATGCCAATGAATATTTCGTTTCGCGTGCTGTCACTCTTATTGGCATTCATCGCAATGGAACTCGGGTCGATCTCGCTACAATAACGGGAGATCCGACTTTCTCTTCACCCTGGCGATGTGATGTATTTCTTGAAAAGTGACGGTATCCTCACTCTGAGTGAATTGATTTGTAAGTACGTGGCAATAGGGACTCATGTCGACGATATCGACATGGCAAATGAAATGAAGACGCTACCCTTATCATGTACTCAGAAAGTCCACATTCACGAACACATAGCAAGATCGCATCAAGGGTCTGGAGTCACGAGCTGGCGCTTTATAACAAAACCAGAAGATGGGCAGATCAAAAACATACTAAGGCAAGTCCCGCATAACGCACATCCGCACGCTTTTTGTCTCAAAGTTCATTCGACAAACCCAACAACGCAGCCGACCCGATATTTCGTTTAAATGTAACCCGCAGCGGTGTCCGTTGTTATCTTTTCATTCCGCCAGACTAATTTCTAGCGCGTGGGTTTCCGTATCTCGCCCAGCCGATTGCAGGTTCAGATCAAAAGGTAATTCACGGGGATAGCTGCGCGGTTTAGTGCCGCGTGACTGCCTTATCCAATCAAATGGCTAGGAAATATTTTGAGAAATATCATGGGAATTCCCATCTGATTCCCAATCGCTACGAAACGTGACCGGGTCAGGCTTGCGTTATTGCGTTCAGATCATGAACCCACTGGGCCGGTTACGCAGACGGCTAGCCAGCATTCACTGCTTAAATGCTAGTAGTTGCAGTCGACTGCTCCGGCTCACCGCGCGCCACATACACCGCCGCGACCAGGTCGCCGGTGACGTTCAGTGTGGTACGGCACATGTCGAGAAAACGGTCGACGCCTAAAATCAGTGCCAGCCCTTCGACCGGGATGCCGAAGGTGACCAAGATCATTGCGATGACCGGCAGCGAACCGGCAGGTACGCCGGCGGTGCCGATGCCGGCCAGCATGCAGATCAGCATGATCTGGAATTGTTGGACGAGGGGCAGGTCCACGCCGAATAGCTGCGCTAAAAATAACACCGTAACGCCTTCAAACAAGGCGGTGCCGTTTTGGTTCATGGCCGATCCGGCGGTGAGCACGAAGCGGCTGACATGACGTGGCAGCTTGAGATTTTCTTCGGCCACGGTGAGCGCGGTGGGTAAGGTCGCGCTCGACGATGCGGTGGCAAAGGCGGTAAGCATGGCGACGCGTATATTGCGAAAAAACTCCAGCGGTGAGCGCCCGCCCAGAAAGCGCACTGCCAGCGAGTAAACGACAAACATTTGCAACCCTAAGCTCAGCAAGACCACGCCAACGTACTTCATCAAATACGGCAACAGCTCAGTGCCCAGGCGCGTGGTCATGGCGAAAATCAACGCAGCCACCCCGTAGGGCGCAAGTTTTAGTACGCCATGAATCAGCGCTATGCTCACGTCGTAAAGCCCCTCGATCATTTCGCGCAGACGCAAGGCGCCAGGAGTTGTCGTAAATGACAGGCCCACGCCGAAAATCAACGAGAACAGAATAACGGCGATCATGTCGCCGTTGGCGGCTGCCTTGATTGGGTTGTCGGGAATCATGGTCACCAGCAAGGCGACGCCGGTGGTGTCCGGCAGTTTGGGGATCGTCATGGTCGTGCTGTTCGCCTTTGCGGCGTCGCGGGTCGCTTCCGGCAAGCCGGCTCCCGGCTGTATCAGGTTGGTGGCCGACATGCCAATGAGCACGGCAATCAATGATGAGACCACCGTGTAACCCAGCGAGCGTGCGCCCATCCGTCCGAGGTGCCGCACATCCAGCCCGCAGATGCCGATCACCAGCGCGGAGAACAGCATCGGTATCACCAACATGAACAACAGGCGCAGAAAAATTTGCCCGGCTGGCAGCGCGATATTGTCGGTCACCCATGGCAGCCAGATTGAGTCATGACCCAGCGCCCGGGCCGCAATGCCGAACATTCCACCCAGCAGCAGGCCGATGAGGATTTTCACGCCCAGATTTATTTTTTTCATAGTGGAGTCTCTGTTTTACTCAGCTTAAATTTGTCGCTATCTTCGCTTGCATGGATCACCGCGTCACGCGTTTTCCCGCCTATTTTTGCGCTGACGGCATCGGCTGCGTAGTTCTACGCAGCCGCGTTTCGGTAATGGTACGAATGTCGACAAAAGCGAAATTGTGAGAACAGTAAAGCGTCCAAACAGCCATGTTCCATGAAAGAGATGTCGTGAAAAATCTAACCAAATACTCAATAGGGGTAGTTCTCGACATAAATCCCGCGTCGTTGGTGCGCTTGGGCGTAAAGCTGCGCGTTGTTTACCGCTCGATCATGCAGTTAGCGAAGTCAACAAATCACCGGCAGCCGTGCGTCGTTGGCGTTGTCGTCACTCTCGTGCTGTTGCTGAGCGCATGCGGCGGTGCCCAGATACGCCCCTGGGTGCCCGCGAACGAGCGTGACAGCCACGATAATCCAGACGCGTTGCGGCCGGGCTACGGCAGCGCCGGGTCGTCTACGTGGTGGCCGATGGCTGCGACCACCGCTGCGGTTCTCAAGCGCATCGACAAAGCCAGGAGTGGCGATGCAACGGCCTTGCTTGCGCTCGCCATCCTGGCTTCAGGCGAGCAGCGCGACGCCGACGCATGGCGCGCGATTGAGCAGCGTGTCGACAACTTCGTCGCTGAATTAAAGCCGGTTGTAAATGCGGCGGTGGACGACCGGCAACGCGGCTACGAACTGCACCGCGCGATGCACCGGGTATTCTTGAATGGCGTGCGCGGTGAACTGGGCAGCTACCGGCTCGAACAAAGCCGCGTCACCGGAATCTTCGAAACCGGGCAGCACAACTGCATCAGTTCCGCGATGTTGTTCGTGGTGCTGGCGCGTGCATTCAACCTGCCGGTGCGCGGTGTGCTGGTGCCGACGCATGCATTTGTCGAGATCGGAACACCGCGTGGAAAAATCATCGAAGTGGAGACCACCTCGGAGCAAGGCTTTGATGTCGTACACGACGAGCGCTTCTACAAAGAGGCGGCGGCGAATTGGTCGCGTAGCCGTGCGCTGCGTCCACTCACCATGGAAGAGTACCGGCGCCGGGAAATCCTGGAGCCTTACCGTCTCATTGCGATGGGGATGATCAATCAAGCCGGCCAACCGGGCACCAGTGATGTGCAGCGCGGGCAGCTCGTGGAAATGGCGGCGCTCATCGATCCCGACAGCGTCGAGGTGCAGCGGGTGCGGACGCTGGTTTACGCGTTTGAGGCGCACCAGCTCTTTGATCGCAAGGCGGCGCGGACCCTCGCGAAGATGTTCGATGTGATCGGACCGGAACTGGAGGTCGTCACGTCGAAGTTTGCGACCAATTCGGAAATGATGCGCGCGGCGCGCTGGGCAGAGGCGCTCTTTGCCGACGCGCTGCAAGTCGTCGGGCGCAGCCAAGAAGCAGCGGCGCTGGCCGACGATGCACTGCCCTTGGTGGACTTGCGTTGGGAAGACAGCGCGGCCCTGCGCAGCAACTTCATGAACATTTTTATCGACCAAATGCTGACACTGATGACGCAGAAAGACTACGCGCGCGCGGTGCAGGTGATGAGCAAGCGCATGCAGATGTGCCGTAGCGCTTATGTGTGCACGCACGATTTGGAAGTTGTTTACAGCAACTGGTCAGTCGAGTACCAGTACGCGGGCAAATGGCAGAGCGCGCGCAGCACGCTACAGGAATGCGTCGCACTGCTTCCGAATGAAGTGCAGTGCAGGTACGCGCTTAAGTATCTTGAAGCGACGTATAGATTTTAAGCCGTTCCCGAGTGCCACCCTGAGAAGCGTGCAGATGCTGGTGCAGCAGAGAATTTCAATATGACAACGCATCAGAAATTTCCAGGCTTCGCCGTAAGCTCAGTCGACGTGAGCAGTGTGTGCATTGCGACGAATGACATTTTGGGATGGGCGCAAGACCAACTCATATGCGCGAGGCTCACTCAATGAACGACATCTCCGCTAATCGCGCTCGGTGTGGGCAATGCGAGCGCGATGTCGCTGCAATTTTTTGTTGCCCGGAACGTTCATCGGGTCGCTGTCCATTTGTCGAGACGTGGAGTGGAAATGTATTTGCCAGTCCTTCGCGATGGATTGTCATCGTCGCCTGTGTCTTAGTTATAGGTGTTATCTTCGGAAAATCGATATGGATAGGTGGGGTGATGCTGGCGTTTCTAGCGATTACGCATGTGTTCTTCGAGACCATTCGGGAAGAGCTGCTTTACAACCCCCAAGCACAAGTCCAACTGCAACGCACGGCCGTTGCGGGTGTCGAGTGGGGTTGCCGGTGGAGCTGGCAGGTTAGGTTGCCGGTACGTTTTGAAGCGACTGCACACCTTGTTTATCCGTCCAGCATCTCATCGATCTATTCGCTCGTTTCGTTGTCAGGGATTCGCGCCAGCAAGGTGCCAGCCGTGACAATTTTTTGTGCGGCATTGATCGGACTGCTGGCTAAACGGTATATCGAGGCCGATCTCTGCCAAAGCTACGCGGTAACAAAAATGGAGCCCGCGCCAACCGTTGTTGATAACTACGTTAGCTTGATCGAACGACCCATGGAAGGATTTGAAAATCTCGGTGCGCTCGAACAACGAATGCTTTTGGCGGTAGCCCATTGTTCGACGCCATCGGCAGCGAAGGATTCCACGGCAGGGCTGCGCCTCGATGAAGTCGTGAGGGCGGTGTATCAAGAAAACCAGTCTAATTCCTCCGCGTGGGTCGCTAATTTTGTTGCCAGCGATGCGGTCGAACGTGGCCTTGGCAGCATTGAGGTGACGTGGCCGACGATGAAAATAGCATGGGCCGCAGCGCATACATCTGGCCTGCAAGATGAAGAGAAAATAGTACAGTCGCTCTCGGAACAGCTCTACGATATTTCTACCGAATTCTCACGTGCGTTGGACATACAAATATCCAGAGCCATTTTGTCAAGGATCGCAGATGACAGAGGAGAATAGGGACAGAGTAGGATCGGCATCATGAGAAAACTGCTACAGAGTTATTTCGCGCATTCACGCATGATCGCGTCTTGCAAGCTGCGCTGACGCGTTGCCGACACGCGTCTCGACATCAGGCCGTGCGCGGGAATCATCACCGGAGATTTACAGCATGACAACCAATCAGGAAGGTTCGGACCCACCGGCAAGCCCAGTCGACGTGAGCCGTGTGTGTGTTTCGATGGACGCGCCTTGGGATGCGCGTAATGAACAGCTCACCGACATCCTTCGAACCAGCGCCGAACGGCCGACTCTCGCCGAGGCACAGGTTCGTCAGGTGCTCGAACAAGGACTCAATATCAACGCCTGTGACGGCAATCGCTGGCGGGTGTTGCAGCTTGCAGAGTATTTCCAGGCGCCCATGTGCATTCGGGACCTGCTGGCCTATGCGCTGCGCGAAGGCAGCGCAGCGCTTGCGGCGCCGGCAGTAAAAGCGCCGGTGCGCGGGCTTGACATTGAATTTTGTGGATCGGCGCGTGGCTACTTTCGCATCTGGGCGGTGAACCTGTGCCTCACTTTGCTGACGCTGGGAATTTTTTCCGCCTGGGCGAAGGTGCGTAAGAAGCGCTATTTCTATGCACACACCCGTCTCGACGGCACGCCGTTTCAATATTTAGGTCAGCCGCTGCCGATACTCAAAGGTCGAATTGTGGCGGTGGTTCTATTTCTGCTTTGGTATCTGAGCAGCCATTTTTTTATCGCCTGGATGCCGGCGCTCAGCGGCGTTGCTGCGCTACTTGCGCCGTGGGTGCTGGTGCGCGCAGCGGCGTTTAACGCACGCTATTCTGCGTTCCGTAACCTGCGCTTCAATTTCAATGCACGCTACTGGGACGGCGTGTGCACCCTCTATGCGTGGGGATTGATCCCGCTCATCCTCATCGGTGGATTTATCTTGTGGAAGTGGCAACAACCGCAACTTCTAATCATCGCTGCGCTGGTATTCGCTGTTTACGTGCCGTTTTGGTTGGCGCGAATTAAACGGTTTCTTGTCGGTCACAGCCAGTTCGGTGGCGTTGCCGGGAAGCTGAATATTAGCGGCGGAAAATTTTACTTCATCTATTTTAAGGCGGGCCTGCTCGCCTCCGGCTTGTCGATTATTTCCGGTGGTGCCGCGTTTGTGATAACGAAAATAACGCACGATTGGGCGCTAGGCAGTGCAATGGCGCTGCTCGCCTTGGTGCCATCCTATGTGGGCTACGTTATCGTCTATGCCTATATGCAGACGCAGACCGGTAATTTGGTCTGGAATAACACGCAGCTCGGGCCGCTCCAATTTCAGTCGACGCTCGCCACCCGCCGCTTGGTTGAGTTATACCTTTCGAACGGGCTCGCCATCCTGATGTCGCTCGGACTGCTGATCCCTTGGGCGGTGGTGCGCAGTTTCCGTTATCGAGCGCAATGCCTGCGCGCTCAGTTACAGGGTGAGTGGAGCGACTTCAACGGCAGCGAAGCAAGCTCGGTGCACGCCGCCGGTGCCGAGGTCGGCGAAATGTTTGACCTGGATTTCTCGCTATGACGACCGAACCAATTAATCTCGACGGAATTTACTACGACGGGCGTCGGCCGCTCGGCGTCAACGCGACATTAAATATTTCTGCATCCGGTGTGACTTTGACCGGGCGCGAAGACGCGCCGCATTACGCTCTGCCCGAGTTGTGCGTCTCGCCCCGCATCGCGCAGGCCGACCGGTTCATCACGCTTCCAGACGGCGGACAGTTTCAGTGCGCCGACAGCGCACTGCTCGACCGCTTCACGCAAGCATCCGCCGAAGGATGGGTCGCCTGGCTTGAAGCCAAGGTTACGGTGGCGGTGTTGGGCATCGCGGTGGTGATGGCGGCCCTGCTGCTTGGCTATTTTTATGGCCTGCCCAAGGCGGCGGACTACATCGCCGCGCGCGTTCCGCTTGCAACCGAACGCGCGTTCGGTGAGGAGGGCTTGGCGTGGATGGACGAAAACCAATTGCTGTTGCCCACCGCCGTTGAAGAGGGCAAGCAAAACTTGCTGCGCGAGCGCTTCAACAGCTTGTATCAGGGCTTGGCGCAGGCGCCGAATTATCAGCTCGAATTTCGCAACGCGCCGCGCTTCGGCGCTAATGCCTTCGCGCTGCCCGGTGGAACCATCGTGATCACGGACGCGCTGGTTAATTTGACCGCGTCGTATGCCGAGCTGCTGGCGGTGCTGGCGCATGAAATCGGGCATGTCGAGCACCGGCACACGCTGCGCTTGATGTTGCAAAATGCTGCGGTTCTGCTCGCGGTTTCAACCGTGGTCGGTGATGCGGCCACGCTCGGGGTGGCCGCTGTGCCAACGGTGCTGGCGCAAACCCAGTATTCGCGCGAATTCGAGACAGAGGCGGACGAGTTCGCGTTCGCTCTGCTCAAGCAACACGGTGTTTCGCCGGACGCGTTTGCCGACATCATGGTTCGCATGGCCCAGCTCCAGCAGAAGGCCGGCGCGAATGAACCGCTTAGTTTTCTTTCCACACACCCGATGACCGACGCGCGTATCGAACGCGCCCGCGCTGCGGCACGTGCCGGCTCATAGCACTACCCACGCACCGGGTTTGCGCGTGCGTGGATTGAAAAATGTCAAGATCAATAGTTCATTTGTGCGGCTAACAATTTGTCGTCACGCCGCCTCGCCGTTTAGCGCGACCATAGGCGTAGTCTTCCATGGCGTTCTGCCCTGGTGTTTTATAAAGCAGGCAGGGATGGCGCGCAGCGCTCGTGAGAGTCTTCTGTCCAGTGGTTCGCGAACGCTTCAACTCGTATGAGTTTCGTGTGAGGTCGTAGCCGCGTGGGCGGAATCGACAAAACTATTTCATGGGGAGGTGCGACGTGGAAAATTTGAACGTGGTCGAAATTTTGAAGATGGGTCTGCCCGGACTGGTGCTGTTGTTGTCGGTTTTATCGTATCGCTTGTTGTCAAACGAGCAGAGCAAGCAGAAGCCGAGCGATGTCGTACTGAGGTCCATCAAGCAGTTCATGTACCTCAATTTTATCTTCGCCGGGCTCACCGTGGCCGCACCCTTGGTCGAAAGATTCCAGCCCGCCTCGCACACGCTCGTGGTCCCGTTTGATGCGGTGGCGATGGTCGGAGAGGTGCCCATCGGGAGTGCCGACGTGTGCAGCAGCTCCGGCAACGCCAACCGCTATTTGGTGGTCGGTAACACCGGCAAGCCGGAGCATATCCAAGTGTTTGCACGCGGCGTGATGCCGTGCAGCGACGACAAGCAAATCACCATCAGCGCACTGGAGGCCAAGAAAACACTTAAATGGCCCAAAGATATCGACCAGAAAGACGTGCGAGTTAGCGTGGCGCCCTTGGGTTTCATGTTCAACCAATCCCCCATCATGTAGAGCCTGGAGGTCATTATGAAACGCATTATATTTTTGACTATGATGTTACTCGCGTCGTCAGCGGCGATGGCCGACTGTACCTACGACGGCGTGCAATACCCGGAAGGCGCGATCATCGGCCCGTACAGTTGCAGCAACGGTCAGTGGGTGTTGCGCTGAAGGAGCACAGGAAGTGCGACGACCCCCGAGTAGCCGTAGGAGCCGGGGGTTTTGTCGGAGTCCGCGCGTGAGCGCGGGTGTAGACAAAACACAAGGCAACCGACACGGCGTAGAGTCATTTGTGGCAGTCATGGCGCG
>JANLTU010000077.1:0-12323 GCA_031363085.1 Gammaproteobacteria bacterium | reverse complement strand
GGGCTTGACATTTTGGCGGCGAATGGCGGAGCGACCAATACCTTTGCCCTTAAATTTGGCAGCAAGGCGATCAACGCCGGCAACAACGCGGTTTGCCCGCAGGTTGACCAGCGCTTGTTTTATCGTGCGGACAGCCGCTGTGACATAGGTGCTTTTGAATTTAGCGGCCGTGACATCGTACCGGAGCTCAGCTTTAAAACGGCAACGGTCGCGGTGGGTGAAAATAGTGGTGTCTTGACGGTCACGGTTTTGAAATTACCAAGCTTGGTCTCTGCAGGTGATGCTGCGGTTGACTATGCAGTGCTCGGCGGCAGTGCCGAACAAAACAAAGACTACGTATTGGCGAAGGGCACGCTCAATTTTCCAGCCGGAGCCGATCAGGCGACGTTCGTGATTACGCTTCTCGACGATCAAATTTTCGAAGGCGACGAAACCATCGTGATTGGGCTAGCGAACGCCACCGGTAATGTAAAGCTAGCCGCGAATTCCACGCTGACGGTCACCCTCGTCGATAACGAAACCCCGAGCTCGCGCGAACCGGGTACGCTGAATTTCTTGCAAACGACTCGGTTTTTGAACGAGTCCAGCGGTGAGTTCAGCATCACGGTGCTTCGGACCAACGGCAGCAGAGGAGTTGTGTCTGTCGACGTTGTTCTGGACGGCGGTTCGGCGACTTTGGGGGCTGACTTCACCGCGATAACCGGCACACTGACGTTTGCTGACGGTGTGACCAGCCAAACGCTTTTGGTAAATATCCTGAACGACAGCGAAAGAGAGCCCAACGAAACCATCGTCTTTAAGCTCACGAAGGTTTCCGGCGGAGCGACGCTGGGATGGAATAATTCCGCCATGGTAATCATCATCGACGACGATTACCTTGTTGCCACAGACAACAACACAGGCGGTTTTGAGAACCCGAGCAGTGGCGGCGGCGGTGCCGACTTCATGCTGTCGATTTACGCGTTGCTCTTTTATTGTTCACGGCGCTGGATGCGCAAGCTGTCGGAAAAACGTGTCGCGGCAATGACCTCACCGGCCCCAGGAAGGGTGGTTGGGTCTGTCAAACCGCGCGCAATCGTTTGAGTTTTTCAGTTAGGGAGCAGGCAGACATGGACGTCACCACTAACATGAAACACCGATGGCCTCGTCTGTTACCAGCCATCGTCTGCGTGTTGCTGATTGCGTGCGGAAGCTCGGGGGGCAAGAGCGATGCGAACGGGTTAGGCAAGGTCGCCACGCTTGACACATTAGACTTTGACCGCAACGCGACGATTCTCCCTTGGGCGATGCTTCCGCAAGCCACGGTGCAATTTCGTGCCTTGGGTACAGATCGAAACGGCGTTAGCGTCGATCTTTCAAATGTCGTTACATGGGAATCTTCCGATCTTGACATTGTTACCGTCGATGCCGCCGGTGAGGCCCGGGGCGTCGCGCCGGGCAGCGCAAAAATAATCGCAACTTTAGAGAGCGCTTCGGTTAAAAAAACCGTTAGTCAGGAAGTCACGATTACTGCAGCGAGCCTGGTGATTAGCAGCCCAAAAGATTTCGTCTTCACTAATGATGTGATTCAAATGAGGGTTTTCGTCAATGTGACGAACCGTTCGTATTTTGGCACCGATGGAAAAGAGGCATGGGGTGTTTCCAACAGCGGCATTGCGACCATCAACGAAAAAGGCATGCTGACCGCGCACGCGGCCGGTGATGTTACGGTGAGCGCAACGTTTTTGAATCTGAAAGCGGAATATCGCCTCAGCGTTTCGGAGGCGTTTGTCGTCAAAGCGAGCGACATCAGCAACAATCAAATCGTCTTGGATTGGCCGCCAGTGCGTGGCGCTGAAAGTTACACGCTGACCTGGAAAACACCCGGGTATCTCGCTGGGTTTGTATCCACTGATGTTCCCGGGTTGACGCAGACGCACTATGTGCATGGCGGTTTAGAAAATGACACGCGTTACGTTTACTCAGTAGAGGCAATTCCTAAGCAGAAGCCCGGTCAGTGGAATAATCAAGCAATACGCAGTAATGAATTAAAACTTAATACCTTGAGTGACAATTCAGCCATTCTGTCTGGGGACACCATCGGCACTCTGCCAGAAGCCGCCATCACCGAGCTGCGTCATTCACTGAAGGTTACCGTTGCCAAACCAAGCTCAGGATTAAGAATTGGCGAGGCTTTTATAACTCGATATTCAACGGATGCTCGTACTTTTGACGTGATCATTCCTGTAACAAACATGTCCGAAGATCGGAGCTACTGCAATATGCAGCTTGCCGGCGAAAAACTCAGGGATCAATCGGCGCTTGATATCGTTCTCCCCATGCGTTTGTATACATTTTTAGTCGGGGGCGTGCGCGACAGTGGGAATAACTACTTGCTTGCTCACTGTATTAGTCCTGGCCGCAGCGGCTATATGTATGGGATTGCCTTAGCCTCTACGATCGATACCGCACAGGCGGATTTTCTCAGGATTGCCGAAGTGTACGCAGATGGTTGGGAATCCATGTTCCCGTTTACCAAACCTGCAAAAGCGGCCATTGTTCCGCAAAGTTACATTGTGTTACCGCCAGTCTCAGGTAGCGTCAATCAACGCATTGAGGTCACTGTGAAAAATGTTGGGACTATGAAGGGTGCCATAACGACGCTGACGAGTGGCTTGATGACGCTCTCCAAGGTCATTTTGCTGGATGCGGATAATAAGCCGTTAGATGTCCGCACTCTTAGCCGTGCAGTTACATGGGATGGCGTGCTGGATGTGAACCAGACCAATACGCTATTTGCTGATATTTATTACACAGGTAAAGCTCAGCGTATTGAAGTGTTTGTTGATTTTAGTCTTCCACAACCGACGAAATAATGCCTGCGTCCCATCATCTGCATATCAATACCATCACGTCACACAGGCCATGCACCAGTGGCCAAAGATCGCCCATCAATAAGTCAAGAGTGCAATCGGAGAGGAGAGACGCAGCGCGTGATGTAAACTGGTTTTACTACTACGCGGGTTGCTTGGCTGTTACTGTTGCGGAACGCAACCGCAAGGCGTAACACAAGAGTCATGTACTAGCTATATTGTAAGGAAGGCACGTACGGTTAAAGGGTCGAGCTGTTGGGCTTAGTAAACGGAAAGATAAAGCACTATTCACAGCTAGAGGAGGCGACGGACATGCCAGCGACGCAGTATTCCTATAGTTACACACATGATCCGGTCGGGTTTTTAACGGATCGGATCGGCTCCGTAAACACCGCAGAAGAGCTTGAAGCCTTGCTTCGAACCGACTACCGAAGCGTGATTCCGTATCGCATGGCGCTGTGCGGTCTGGGTGAAGTCGACGGTGGATTGATCTACAAGCTGATCAACGTCGATACGCCGAACGACTATGTTTCCGTAGTGGTTCGCAAGCAAGCCAAGGGGACCGTTTTAAACTGCCCCGAAATGAGAGAATGGCTCAAGAAACGTGAAACTCTCTTCGTGGCCGAGCCAGGTCTGTTAGACCCCGCGAACAAAGAATGGGTCGCTGCGCTTGAACGGCACAATATTAGAGACACCGTGATCGGCGGTATTTCCGATATCTCAGGAAAAATCACCAGTGCATTTTGTTTTATTGGCATCCCCAGCCAAGGCCGCGACTCCTATCTTAAATTGATCGATCTTACGATTGCAGCTTTGCATCGGGCCTTGATCAGTAGCTATAAAAAAAGTCTCGACCTGGAAAATTCGACGAATGATTTAAGAATCACCCGTCGCGAAACAGAAATTCTGCGCTGGCTCTATCAAGGGCTGGGCAACGAAGGCATCGCATCGAAAGCCGAAATCAGCGTCAATACGGTAAGAAGCCACATCAGAAACATTATTCTGAAAATGGGCGTCAGCAACCGAACACAGGTGCTCGCGAAAGCGCTCAGAGAAGGGCTAATCAGGGGCTAGCACTTGCCGTCCACCGATCAATGAAAAACTGCCGGCAGCAGCGAACGCGGCGTATGTCGTGCCGGCAAGAAATTCTCAAGCTCATCAACTAACGAACGTGGCATACGCACAGGCGTCACGTCTCAACTTCAAGCAGAGTATGGGCGGGTAAGCACATACTCTCCTACCTACCCATTGAGCGGGCCAAGTGCAGTTTTAGCTTTCGCGTGCCAGCCATCTCCTTTGTGTTTTAGTAGCCGCCCGATTCATCGGGCGATCTTTGTCCGTGAGCGCGCGATGAATCGCGCGCCTACAACAACGCTGTCTGACCGAAATTCAAACTTCAACGGGCCGGATCAATAGCCCGTTGTAACACCCAGGCCAATTTACTTTGGCCAAACGCTGCGCGTCGGCTCGTCATCATGCATCTTCCAATCTCATTGACAAGCTCAGCTCCCTGTTTTGAAATCGAAGCGGTTTTTTAGCTGCTGAGCCCAGTTGGCGGCTGCGCTATTGGGTGGCCAGTAGCGCAAGGTTTTAGATCGCGAATACTGAACCGCAGCGCGTCTAATCAAAAAGGATTACTTAAAAAGGACTACTACAAAGATGCGATTGTCATGGGCGGCGCGAAGAGTACATTTACTTTCAATTCTGAAAATAAATCATTTTTAGGTGAAGGCAGCGAATAAATCAAGAGCGGGGGTTGGGTAACAATTAACTACGGCAGTAGCTGAGACATGAAGTGACGGAACAAGTTCTGCTTTCTTACTCAGGTGGAGCCGTAGTTCAGCAGCGGATTCAGGGGGATGGGCGCTACGTCGTGTAATGGAATCGAAACAACATTGTCATGGCAGTTAGTCAGGCGGAATTTTAACTGGTTACAAAGTCAGGAGGAATCATTGTGAATACGAAAGTTGCCATAAGTGTTGCAGCTTTGTTTTGCGTCGGAGCCGTTGCGACAGCGCTGTTTGTTGGTCGTACGGACAAAGTTATGTTGGCTATCGAGCCATCTGCAGCCGTTGAAGACTTGGTTGCTGTGGCCAGCCCCAGTGTGGGCCAGCAAGACAGTCCGCCTGCGGAAATGGTCGACCTAATAGCGCACAGCCCCATCGAACAGGAAGGGGCGAAGCATGATATTAAAACAAGTGCGCTCACGGAAGGAAAAGCAAACATGCAAAAACAACTAACGATGTTTGGAATGAAATTTAATGGCGAGATTAGCGCGTTAACACCGGCTGAGTTGGAGAGCGATATTGCCCAGATCGAAAAGTATATCGAAAACAATGACGTGATTACCCGACTCAATGAAGAGAAGGTGGCGAAGGAAGACATTCCTAAATACGCGCAGCTGTTCGATCACTTGACCCATTTACAAACAAAGGGATTGGAGCGCGCTATCGAAAAATATGGCGAAGAAGTGGAAGACGCGGTGAAAGATCACGCTGCAAAGTTGGAATTGTATAAACAAGGCGCCTTACATGACAGGAAGAAGTTTGGGAGTGCTGCAGTCGCGAAGGAAAACAGCAAGTTAACAGTAGAGCTAAATTCGATTCTGGAGAAGCAAGAACTGAGTGATCGTGCGCTGCTCAGCACATATCTCGATAAACGTTCTTAGAAGACATATCAAAAGGCCATTGTGGCAAAGGAGGTGTACAGGCGCAGGAACGATACGTGTGGAGAGGGATATTTTTTGTAGAATTTTTGTAGAAATAATCCGATGGAACTAAATGTTAGGAGGCTATTTCATGAGATCTAGAAAATTTAACGGGTATTTCCTGGCAAAAATAGGAACCGCCTCGGCTTTGATGATGCTTGCGGCTGCAAGTTATGCCAACACTCCTCCGATGATAGTGAATAATTGCAATTTCGGAAATATTATCGTTCCGACTGCTGGTCAGGATTACTATTTTGACCAAGAATGTGCCACAGGTTACGTTGCACCGCCCACTGTAGGGACTCCAGTTGTAAAATCATATTTCGAGAATTTGAATGTTGGTTTCTGTCCAACACTTGTAAATGCGCAGACCACTACGAGTAGTTTGGAATTGATACGGGGTGACATTGCAAAAAAGGCGGCTGCACAAGTCGCTCTTCTTGATCTGACAGAGTTAAGGAGGCTTGAAGGTATTAAAAACGCAGCAGATGCGGTGGCAAAAGCTGCAAAAGAAACACTCAATGCGGCAACGGCAGAAACTGCCCGCTTGGCTGATCTCATTTTGACTACCAGAGCGGCCTACCAGACCTGTAGCGTATTGGACACAACTGGGTTTCCTCAAACCGCGTGTGCTATAGAATATGGAGATTGGATGGCGGCGAGAACCAATTATGTTGCTTACCAAACCTCCGATTACCTTCCTGCCGTAAGAGCCGATATTGCGGCAAGAATGGCATTTAATATAGCCAATGCAGCGTGGATGGCAGAGGACAACGCAGTCATTGCGGTAAATAACCGTATCATGCAGTTGAACGATTTGGCTGATGCGATATCTGCGCGAATAGACGCAGTTTATTCCAAATACGCAAGAATGAGCGGCGCTACTGCATCCGTGCTTTACTCGACAAATTGGGGCGCATTGGTCAACGCGTTCGCCACAGCTAATGCGGGTAATCCTCGCCTTGCCAATGTAACTTGGAAACAAATGCCCATTCGTAACGCCAAGCTTACGGCCAATCTAGTAGCAGGATCAGAAACTGTAAGAGACATTCCGGGGCTTATATCTGCACAAATTCCGGGATATGCGGCTTTTGGTACGAATTTACCGAACGGAAATATTCCGTTGCCAGCACCGGGAACTGAGGCTGGATATTATAATACCGCGTCGGTATTTCCAGCTGCATTTACTGCGGGTATGAATCTCAATTTACTTACCGCGTGCCCATCTGTCACTAGACCAGCAGGCTCGATACCTGACCTGTCATCGTTTCTTGTTTTGAACCTATCGGCCAGTTATGATCTGATGGCTCGTGTAAGTTATCACGCGTCATTTAATCTTAATACGTTCTTTCAGCGGCTTCAGTCGGTATCCACTAGTCGCCATTGGTTTTCCAGTAGTACAGTACGCAATTTAGTGGAAACCCGGTCTGCGACGGAAAACTGGACGTGGAAGTACACCGGAGACGCGAGAGCGTTGGGCTCTAATGCTGACGAGCAAGGAAGTGGAGAGAAGGCGCTCGAAAATAGCGTCAGGCTGCGGCTCTACGAGCACGTACTCAAGAACATTGGTATCGCGGTACCAAGAACCTCGACCGATGCGCCTGGGCCTGTGAGTCTAGAGCCAGCGCCGGTTGGATCGTTCGCTATCGCCCTGCGAAGGACTTGTGGTTGGGGTAGCTACTACACTTGTTATGCTGGGTGGATTGTTGGCGGTCTTAACAGTCTCTTCGGTTCATCAAACGCCGAGAACAATTTTACTTCGACCAACAACTCAGTCGCGACTGAAGATGTATCGTTAGTCCACTTTGTGAAGTTTGACTCAAATACTACGTTCTAAGTACTAAAGTAATTAGTAGATACAAGGTAAGGGTGGCCATGTCTTGTCCATGTTTTGGAGCGCAAGGCATGGCTGCTCTTTTTCATTATGTCTTATAACCTCATCGCCAATATCCTTCTCGATGAAGGCGGGCAATATTCCCTAGTCACGAGCAGATAGCAGATAATATTCTGAAGACAACCGTGTAACCAAACTTATGTAAATGCAAGACATGGAGGAAACGCGTCGTGACATTATCACTGCGAAGTACCGAAAAAACTAACAGCGCAACGCTATTTTTATTGGTTTTTCTATGTTCAGCGCAAACACAAGCGCAAGACTTCATTGTGACGACCACTCGAGATGCTGTAGATGTCAATCTGACGGATGGACTTTGTGAAACGAACATTCCAGGCGAATGCTCGTTAAGAGCCGCGATTCAACAAAGTAACGAGCTACCAGGTCTAGACAGAATCACCCTGCCACCGGGTGTTTTTAAGTTAACGGTTACCGGGGCTGACGAAGACAAGGCAGCTACAGGCGATCTTGATATTTTAGATAGTTTGGAGATTTCGGGTGCTGGAATAGATAAAACCGTCATTGACGGGATCCAGTCTGATCGCGTGATTGACGTGGTTTCAATTGCCTCAAATATCGTAATCCAAGATCTCACTATTACGGGCGGCAACGTAGCGGGTTTGGGGGGCGGGGGGATCGTTTTTAGTGGTCGAGCGTTAAGTACGTCGAATTCCATGAATCCAACATTGTTGCGAAATCTCAAAATTTTTAATAACAAGGCGGTAGGAACGAACGGGGGTGGAATCAATAGCCATATAAGACTGCCGCTAATTCTCGACAACGTGGAGTTATCTCAGAACCAGGCAAGCTCGGGTGGTGGCTTATATAGTAGTCAAGCTGCTGTTTGGATCAAACACAGCAAGGTACTGAACAACACGGCGTCATCTTATGGCGGCGGTATCGATAGCGAAAAAGGTGTCTATTTGTTGGATTCCTTGGTGAATAACAACAGCAGTACATCATCGGGAGGGGGAGTCAACGCAATAGATTTCGCGGTTATCCAAGGTGCGCAAATAAATGCCAATAAGGCGGGAATTGCGGGTAACACAGCGTCTGGCCGCGGGTCCGGTGGTGGGATTAACTTAAACGACGTGGGTCTAGCGGGGTCCTCTCAATATTTCTTTATGGGTGGGACCGAAGTATCCGGGAATTCAGCAACTTTCGCAGGAGGAGGAATCAATGCTTCATCTTTAGGATTAAATCTGCAAGGAAGTACGCTCACCGGTTTGGTTGTAAAAAATAATAGTGCAGATTTCTCGGGTGGTGGAATTGAAGCAGCGGATGTCTCGTTGCTGCATGGAAGCGTGGTTCAAGCTAACTCTGCGGTGGCTTCTGGTGGCGGGGTAAACTTTAGTCAAAAGAACGTGCCTAACATTACCACCGTCATTCAAAATTCTGCGTTCGTGGATAATCGCGTTGTTAATTCTGGTATAGACCCTGCGTTTAACAGTGCGGCGGGTGGTGGGCTGCGCCTTTTAAATGGCAACTATCGGCTAAGCAATTCAACGGTCAGCGGCAATAGCGTAGCGACGCAAGTCCTCGGCGGTAAATCTTACGGAGGAGGTATCTCCGTATCCGGTCAAATTCGCAATACACTTGATGTGTTTTTCTCAACTGTTTTCGGCAATCGCGCAATTGATCAAGGGGGAAATATTTCGCTTTTAACCAGTGGCCCCGTGAACGTTTTGGCGTCGATTATCCATAGCCCCTTAGCTGGAGGAAATTGTTACTCCGCTAACATAACGTCACCGACAAAAAGTCTCGGCTACAACATCGACTACGACGGCAGTTGCAAATTCAATCAACCCACCACTGACGTTATAGAGGCAGGAAGTGTAGTGCTACCGCTTGCAGATAATGGTGGCGGCACGTTAACGCATGCGTTGTCTGCGGGAAGTCGCGCACTCGCAAAAGTCCCAACGGCAGACTGCCCAGTCGGGGACCAACGGCAATACCGGCGTGCCGGGTCAGCTTGCGATATCGGCGCATTCGACGGCAACGGCACCGCCATGATTCAAGGAAAAGTACAGTTCGCCTCCGCCATATATACGGTGTTAGAGACCGCAGGTAAGGTGGATATTTTATTGGATCGGGTGGGTGGAACGGAAGGCGAGCTCTCTGCAGATATTCTCACCTGGCCGAAAACGGCGCGGGACCAAGATGTCAGTACGGGAAGGCCGAAGCACTATGATCCGACTGTCAAACGCGTAAGGTGGGCGCATGGCGATGCGGTGCAGCAACATGTGGTGATTGATATTGTCGACAATGCAATCTATGAAGGCGATAAAGAGTTCTATCTGCGAATTCTCCCGGTGGAGTCGGCGCCTGTACCTAATGCAGCAACGGATGCAACGCAAGAAGCGCTTGTTGTTATCAAGGATAACGAGCTACGTAATGTTGCATTTGTGGAGTTTCAGTCCGCAAGCCCACCCCCGGTAAGCGAGGGACAAAAATCGGCATTCGTGCTGGTGGACCGTACGGCCAGCACAGATATGGATGTAGCGAGTGTTAACTACGCCGTTGTGGGTGGTACCGCCGTGAGCGGCAAGGACTATCGGCTACCCGCAGGGACTTTAACCTTCGAACGCGGCGAGCACACAAAACCGATCTTATTTGAAATTATTGACGATAAGGTTCCAGGGCCAGACAAAACGATCATCATCGCATTACGCGCAACCGGCAGCCTACGGTTGGGTATCGTTAATACCACTACGCAGATCACTATTAAAGACGCAGGGTTGACCACACCAACAGCAACCCCAACCCCAACACCAACGGTGACACCAACCCCAACGGCAACGCCAGTGCCGACACCAGCGGACAAGAGCAGTGGAGGTGGTGGAGCCGACTACATATTCTCGATTTACGCGTTCCTTTTTTATTGTTCACAACGATGGATGCGGAGGAGATCGACGACAGGTTGAGTTGCACAACCGATCCTGTCGCCTTTCTCGCGAAACGATGGGAACTCCAAGCCCGCGTCAAGAGCGAGAAATGGATGACGGGTAGGTTTGTTGGCGGCCCGATCCGTCTTGCGCCGGTCACGCATTGCATGGCGTGACTTTGCTAGCGGTCACGTATTTACTTAGGCACGGATAGCTGGAAATTTCATTCCCCGTCGGTCTTGAGTGCAGCGCGCGCCGTTACGTTTCTGGTTGCATCAGTCCAATTCTTCGACCGAGGTTTCTCTACGGAATGCAGTTTCGTTACGGAGCAACTATGAAATATCTAATAGCATTCGCCCTGACTGTTTCATTGCTTGCATGTAACAGCGACGGTGGTGGCGCGACACCACCAACAGCAAGTGACTACACCGTG
This sequence comes from Gammaproteobacteria bacterium, assembly GCA_031363085.1. Classification (GTDB taxonomy): domain Bacteria; phylum Pseudomonadota; class Gammaproteobacteria; order SG8-11; family SG8-11; genus UBA6921. The sequence goes on along the minus strand of JANLTU010000077.1, from coordinate 1,552 downwards.
AGTGTTACGGTCAGCGGCCTGAGCGGCACAGGCTTGGTGCTGCAAAACAATGGCGCCGATAACAAACTCATTGGCGCCGACGGCGCCTTCGCCTTCAACACCCCACTGGCGGGCGGAGCAAATTACGCGGTGACGGTGCTGGTGCAACCCAAAATGCCGTTGCAAACCTGCAGCGTCACGCGCGCAACCGGGGCGGTAAGTGGAGCGAATATCAGCGATGTTGGGGTGAGCTGTACTGCCTCAGGAGCTGCTCTGTCACCAAGCTTCGCGTATGTGGCTAATAGTGCTTCCGACAATATCTCAGGCTATGCCATTGATGCCCGCACCGGGGTGCTCACGCCCATCGATTGCGGTGGCGGAGCAGGTTGTAGCAAGAACCCCCCCGATCCCGGCAACTTTGTCGCTGGGTCGGGCCCTGGTGCCGTCACGGTAGACCCGAGCAATCGATTCGCGTATGTGGCAAATTTTAATTCCGCCGATATCTCCGCTTACGCCATCAATGCCAGCACCGGGGCGCTCACGCTCATCGACTGCGGTGGCGGGCCCGGGTGCAGCACCACCACGCCACAATTCTTCGCGGCCGCACAGTATCCTGCGTCTATTACCGTCGACCCGAGTGATCAGTTTGTTTATGTGACACATGGGCTTTCCGCCGAAGTCTCGGCCTACGCCATGAATGTCCGCACCGGGGCGCTCACATTCATCGATTGCGGTGGCGGCCCTGAGTGCAGTGTTATGAGGCCCCAATTCTTCGCTGCCGGCTCGGGTGCTCGGTCGGTTGCCGTCGACCCAGGCGGTCGGTTTGCTTTTGTTGCGAATCATGCGAGCAGCGATGTCTCGGCCTACACCATCAATGCCCGCAGCGGTGCACTCAAACCCATCGATTGCGGTGGCGTCCCCGGGTGTAGCAGCTACCGTCCCCAGTTCTTCGCGACCGGGAGTTATCCTGCTTCCGTTACGGTAGACCCGCGCGGTAAATTCGCTTATGTGGCGAATTCTGGTTCCAACGACGTCTCGGCCTACGCGATCAATGCCAGCACTGGTGCGCTCACATCGATCAAGTGCGGCGGCGGGCCAGGGTGCAGTACCACCACGCCCAAATTCTTCGTTGCCGGGACATCTCCTCATTCCATTACCGTAAACCCGAACGGTAAATTCGCTTATGTGGCGAATTCTGGTTCCAACGACGTCTCGGCCTACGCGATCAATGCCAGCACCGGAGCGCTCACATTGATCGATTGCGGCGGCGTGCCAGGGTGGTGCAGCACCACCACGCCCAAATTCTTCGTTGCCGGGACAAATCCTCAGTCCATTACGGTAGACCCAAGCGGTCAGTTCGCTTATGTGGCGAATGGCGGGGTGGTGCTTGGTGGTCCCAGCGATGTCTCGGCGTACACCATCGATGCCCGCACCGGGGTGCCCAAGCCCATCGATTGCGGTGCTGGCACCGGTTGCAGCAACATCACCCGCTTCGCTGCTGGACGATATCCTCAGTCTGTAACAACGACGAAATAACGACCGGTCTAGGCAAATAGCGGCCTGCTGCCACCGG
>JANLTU010000058.1:0-2577 GCA_031363085.1 Gammaproteobacteria bacterium | reverse complement strand
CATCGGCTATGGCGAGCACCGCCCCCTGCTCGACAACAGCAACGAAGCCAACCGCAAAAAAAACCGCCGCGTACGGGTGGTGATCCTGCCGCCCGGCAAAGAAGCACGCGATGCGCAGTCGCAGGCGCGCATGTTTGATGCGGCATCACCAAACTCAAATACTAAAGCGCCGGATGCTACTTTTCCTCAGTAGCAAAGCGGATGCCGAGACATCATATCCGTGCACCAAATTTATATTCGAACTGCTCTTTGTACAGAATCACATGCGAGGGAAATACGGTTGCCTGCCACGAAGGCCCGACGGCGTCCACAATGAGTTGCATCAGAACTCGCGTTGTTTGTGGCGTGCTTGGAGCTGTGATCGAAGCAACAAGGAGATCGGCATGGGCCTTTCCACGCTGCGCGTTGCCTTTTTTGTCGCGCAGCGTTTCATACCTCAAGGTATAGGGCAGAGACGTCTTCAAATGATTAAGCGCGTCGACCACAAGTATCGTGCCTGACGCAAGCGGCTGCTCTAACGGTAAATCGATACTGATGGGATGGCTGGCATCGAAACCATCCGGTTTCATGTTTGTGGTTTCACGTCGACGCCCTGGATCGTTGGAACCGAAGCCGCTGCCATTCCAGGCGACCTCGCCATGCTCACGGTAGTGCTTGATAAGCTGTGTTTCCAAATCCATCGCCGTAAAGACGAGAATATGCACCGCTTTGAACGCTACTTTTCCCAAGAGATTGGGTCGGTGCATGAGCTTGTGCATGTGGCGTGAAAGCCGGGTACGCAAACCGGACTCAGCATCGGTCTTGCCAATGTAAGCCAGAACCCCATCATAAAAGAGCTGATAAATACCTTGTTCGTCTGGAATGGCGTGGGTGAGGTTCTTATCGAGCATCCCGGTGTTCATGCCGTCGAGCAGTTGAATCAGCGCTGCGCGCAGAGCTTTAGGCAGATCGAACTCGAATGCGGCGAAACCTTCCAGGTCGCGTTTCACGCCGCCGTGCGCCGTTGGCGACGTAGTTCCGCAAGCGGTGGCAGGGCGCGTGCAATTGCGGTTCCAAACACCGTCGCCAGCGGTGTCGGCACCGCGTTGCCGAGTTGTCGCATGCTTTCTGTCCACGACACGGCGGCGGGAAAAATAAACGCGTCGGGGAAGCCTTGCAGGCGCGCGGCCTCGCGCACGCTGAAATAGCGCACCATCCCGTCGGGGTGGGCGAGCATGTTCTCCCCGCCAGGCACACCATGGTCGCCGGCCTTCAACGCTTTTGCCGGTTCGTCGAACTGACTTCCGGTATGTCCGGGGTAAGCGCGGGCGCCGGGTTGAAAACAATGGTTGGCGATTCTCGCGCGAGTCTTCGCGGGCGCGGGTAAATCGCCAATCGCATCACGCACGGTGCGCCACGCATTGGTTGTTGGGTAGGTGCCATGTGCTTGCAGGTGCTCTACTGCAGCCCGGAAAGATTCAGGCATGGTCGGACGCTTGCGTCGAGTCAGTCCGTGCCGCTCAAAATATGCACCGGAAACCCATTGGTCCCAGAGCAAGGCTGCGCGCGAATGCGTGGGCACCGGAGCGATCCAATCGACCTGCACATCTTCGCGAAAGCCGACGAAGATAATGCGGCGGCGCTTTTGCGCGGCGCCATAGTCGGCCGCATCAACAGCGTGGATGGAAACCCGATAGGCGAGACCCTGTCTGCGTGCGCCGTGATCGCGCAGTTCTTGTTCCAGCCGAGCGGCGTGATGTTGCCAGGATTCATCAATACCCGGAACCCATTCCGGCCTGCGCAGTTGCATTTCAATGTAGTGTAAATAGGGTGCAAACACCGGTCGCATCAAGCCGCGAACATTTTCGAATACGAACGCGCGTGGTGCCAGTTCGCGCACCGCGCGAACCGCCTCGGGCCACATATTGCGATGGTCGGATTGCCCTTGATGTTTGCCGCCAATCGAAAACGGTTGGCAGGGAGGCCCCCCTGATACCAAATCAACACCATCGCGAATCGTTGTGAAATCAATCCCGCGTGCATCGCCTTCAACGATGTTCCAGTCGGCGACATGAGGTACGCCACGCATTTTGTTATCGCGCAGGGTACGACATGAATTTGCATCCCACTCAACCACGATATCGGGTGCGAAACCGGCCTCGCCCAGCCCCATGCCGAGGCCGCCCGCGCCTGCGAACAACTCCACGCTACGCATCAATAATTCTCCTACACATCTGGCGAAGCGGCGCTGGCGGGGAAGTGGGTCGACACTCCGCAAACCGTTCAACTGCCGTTGCGAGGTTTAATGTTGCCGCAGTGTAATTCATCGGTGGATCAGTGCAAGACCAGGGGTCTTCCGCCGCCTTGAAAAACCGCAGCAGGCTTTGCCCGCATCACCGAATAACCATCTGGCCCTGCTTTTGCAGCAATCCAAACACGCGCTGGTTTTTCGGCGCTGGTGGCGATGGACGCGTGTGAGTCAACGGTCGAGCGGGGTAGTCACGTGAAAGTCTGGGCGATTGGTAATCAGAAGGGCGGCGTGGGCAAAACCACTACGGCCATCACGCTGGCGGGAATCATGGCGATGCGCGGCCAGCG
>JANLTU010000046.1:0-24073 GCA_031363085.1 Gammaproteobacteria bacterium | reverse complement strand
AAGACATCGTAGATGGAGGTCAAGATAAGCAGATTGACGTCATTCATATCGAAGACAACCCCGAAAAAGGTCACGCCGATATGCCGATATAATGATCATTCAGGCCAAGAAAACGGATGGATTCAGCTCTAACGTTGCAATCCAAATTCGCAATGGCCTCGACTGGATTTTCGAACGGCCGAAAACAGAATTGCAGGGGCTAAAGAATCCTGCCTTTCAAGCGAAAATTGAAGAGATTAGGGCGTTGAGAACAGTCTATGGCGCATCCAATCTTGTCGTTAAGGTGTACCACGTCACCAACGGAGACAGGTCGTCATTATCACCTGAGTATCTAGAAGAGGCGAAGGTGCTTCAAGACAAGTACTGTGGCCTTGGCTTTGATTCTTTTGTTTTTGCTCAATTGGGCGCGCACGAACTCATCGAAGTTCTAAATGAAGGCGCAAAAGCTAAGCGAACGATTAACTTGGCTCTTCCTATTCTTTACGACATCAACCGCGCTTCCGTGATGGAGTTCTCCCAAGGCGACACCAAGTCCTTTGTATGCACTGTGGCAGGTGCAGAATTAGCGAAAGCGGCAGCTACCACCCCGAGGATTCTATCTTCGACCTGAACGTCCGTCCGTATTACGGAAGCATAGGGCAAGTTAACAAAGACATTTGGGATGCGTGCACCGGAAAGGAGTCGATGAGATTCTGGTTTCTGAACAACGGCGTTACGATGGTATGCGATTCGTTCGACTTCACGAGGGACCCCGATAACCCGGTACTGAAGGTCAAGAACGCACAAATAGTGAACGGGTGCCAGACTACAGTTACATTGCGGGACGCTCACGAGAAAAAAGTGTTAGATAGCAACGTGAAGGTTCTTCTGCGCGTGTACTCGACTGACAATCCGAGCCTGGTCGAAAAGATCACACTGACGACGAATAATCAGAACAAAATTACTGATCGTGATTTACGCGCAAACGATCCAGTCCAGCGCGACATCGAACGGATCATGTCTGAGAAATACGACCATTTCTACGAAAGAAAAAACAAACAACATAAGAACTTGAAAGGCCCCGCAAAAAAGAAAGTCGTACCTAGCCCCAAAGCGGCTCAAGCGTATCTCGCAGTCGTTCGAGCAAAACCAGCGAATGCACGTGGATACTTGGGCGCTATTTGGTCTGATCACTATGGTGAAATATTTAAAAATGCTTCGGTCGCCGACCTACTTGTGGCGTACAAGATTTATCAACTGTGTAATACAGAGGCACGTGCTGCGAAGAAGCTCCCAACCGTTGCCAGGGAAGAGCGAGACTGTCGTGTTTACGGTCTGTTCCATATTGCTAGAACAATAGGACACGAACTTTTAAACGACTCGTGGGGGCACGGCAACGCTGCGAATGTTGAAGCAATCCTTGCAAAATTCAACGAGGAAAAGTTACCACAAGACACGTATAAAAAAACGCTCGACGTTGTTGTGGCCATGCGCAGTGAGGACGAGAAAGACTATCCAATACCAGCAATGTACTTCAAGAATACTGCGTCCCAACGAAAACTAAACGCGAAGCTAAAAGGGTAGCTCAACGCGGTAGGCTGAGTTGATAAACCCAGCCTACAAAATGCGAATGCCGCTTTAGTGTCGATGGCTGACCCTACAGATTGCTACGATTTACATAACGCCAGATATCTTCGGACAACTCGCGCAGTAAATAGAACCAAAGGCCCTTGGTTAGTAAGCCGCTGGCAGCCAAAGTACACTACACCCTGATCCTTCTGGCGTAGCAACAAACCATGTGCGGCATCTCACTCATCTACCACAACGCCGGGTCAACACCTGACCCGGCCGTCATCGCGCGTATGAACCGCGCACTGCAACATCGCGGCCCGGACGCCCACGAGGTGTTATGTCGTGGCGCGGTCGGTTTAGGCCACACGCGCCTGTCGATTGTCGATATCGCAGGTGGCGCGCAGCCGATGCTGACACCCGATGGGCAGTGGGTGATCGTGTTCAACGGCGAAATCTATAATTACCGCGAATTGCGCGCGGAGCTGGAGCAGCAGGGCGTGACATTTGTCACGCGCTCCGATACCGAGGTGGTATTGCATCTGGTGCAGCGCGAAGGGGTGAATGCACCGCAGCGTTTGCGCGGTATGTTCGCCTATGTCGCACATGACTTGAGCACCGATACGGTGATCATTGCGCGTGACCGGCTAGGCATCAAGCCGCTGTTTTATCATTTCGATGGCAGCATGCTGGTGGCAGGTTCGGAGTGCAAGGCGATTTTCGCCAGCGGCGTGGTAGAGCCTAAGCTTGACTTAGACTCCATCCGCAATTATTTCACCTATCAATTCGCGATTGCGCCGTACACCACGTTTGAAGGCGTGCGCGAATTATTGCCTGGGCATCAATTGGTGATCAGTAAAGGTGGCACACCGCGCATCGAACAATTTTGGAATTTGGAATTTCCGCGCGAGGGCGAGTACGAGTCGCTGGATGAAAATTTCTGGACGCAGAAATTCGCTGATGCCCTGGAGGACGCCGCTACCACCCACACCATCGGCGACGTGCCGATTGGTTCGTATCTGTCGGGTGGCATCGACTCGTCGGCGATGGCGTGGCTGCTGACGCGCTCGTACCCCGATCCGCTGCAAACCTTTTCGATTCATTTCACCAATCCGGCGATGGATGAGGCGCCGATTTACCGCAGCATCGCCCGGCATCTGCACGTGGCCAACACCGAGATCGCCATGGACGACGACCGCCCTGAGGGCTATCTCGACACGCTCGAACAATGCATTTACCACCTCGAACAGCCGCAGCGCATGGCGGTGGATATCCCGCATTTTCTGCTGTCAGAGCTGGTGCGCAAAAATAATTACAAGGTGGTCTACACCGGCGACGGCGCCGACGAAATTCTCGGTGGCTACGATTGCTTTCGCCAGGACATGATGCGCATCTGGGGCAACGCGATTGCCGATCCGGCGCAGCGCCGCGCGCATTATCTGAGTGAATACACCAAGGATTTTTCGCGCGATTTCGTGCAAATGTTACTGGAGTTGCACGCGCCGCAACGGCAACAAGCGACCATCGAAAGGTTTGGTTGTTATCCGGTGTGGTTCGATTTCTGGAACGTCACCGCCGATCTGTTGCCCGGTTTGTTCAGCAAGAATTTTGCAGAGGCGACAGAGGACAACGCGCAAATGCAAAGCCTAGTTAACGACATGCGGCCGCATCTGGACGGACGACATCGCCTCAATCAATCGCTGTACATTGAAACCAAAACGCGCCTGCCGGGTTGGATTTTATGGAAGAGCGACCGCCTGAGCATGGCACACAGTGTGGAAGCGCGCGTGCCGTTCATGGATCATCCGCTGGTGGAACTGGCGGCGCGTGTGCCGCCGGATTTAAAACTCAAGGGCATGAACGAAAAATATCTTCTGAAAAAAATCGCCCAGCCACAGTTGCCGCAACACCCGCAGGCGTTTAAAAAGCGCGCGTTTTACACGCCGATCCGCGAATGGTTTTTCACCGAGGCACACCGCGCCGGGATGGATCGCTATTTGTCCACCGCAGCGCTGGAAGACAGCGGGATATTTATTCCGGCGCGGGTGCACAGTCTTTATAAACAGTTGCTTGCTGCCAGCACGCCGCGCGACGGCAACGAGTATTACCGTGTGATGAAGCTGGAGTGGGTGTTAATGTCGGTGCTGACCGTGCAGATTTTACACGTGCAATTCGTACGCAGACAGGCGGTATGTTTTGCTGAAGTGCCGCCGCCGGTTGTGAAGCCACCGCGCAACGGTGGAGTGTTCCAACGCTTGTTTGGCGGCTGATGGATATTTCTGGTGCTCATTTCAGTAAAAGTCACGTATAGGCTCTGCAATCCTAGCGTAGTGCAGGGTGCTCGCCGCTGACACGGAAGCGTAGGTAGTTTTCAAGAATCAGGCGATGATCAAATGCCAGCGGCACGGGGAATTCGCCGGCTGTGAACAGCGCGATATTTTTAGCGTCATCGAGCGCGCGCGGCGTGCCGGTGGCCGTTGCGATGTATACGGCGCTGACGGTGTGGCCGCGCACGTCGCGCTGCGGGTCGGAGTAGCAGCCGAGCAGGGACGTGAGCGTGATATTTAAATTGGTTTCTTCCCGCGCTTCACGGCGCGCCGCATCTTCGAGGGTTTCACCTACGTCGACAAAGCCGCCGGGGATCGCCCAGCCCTGCGGCGGATAACGCCGTTCGATTAACAGAATTGGCCGCTCGGGCTGGTCAACCAATTCGATGATGATATCGACCGCCAGCAGCGGGGTAGTTGGTCTTGTCATTTATTGATTCGTTCCAGTAGGGCGAGTGCTTCTTGCGGCGTGTGGCTGGCCAGCAGCCGGGTGACACGGCTACGCAGTTGACCGACATCGCTGTTTTGAATCAACCATTTTACTTCCAATAGGGATGCCGCGTTCATGCTGAATTCGCGCAAGCCTAAGCCCAGCAGCAGGCGTGTGTAACGCAGATCGCCAGCCATTTCTCCGCACAGCATGACCGGCACACCGACCTCTGTGCCGGCGCGGATAACGTTGCGGATCAGCATCAGCACGGCCGGATGCAGTGGGTCGTACAAATGTGCAACATCATTGTCGCCGCGATCCACGGCCAGTGTGTACTGCACCAGATCGTTGGTGCCGATGGACAAGAAGCTCACACAGCGCACCAGTCGCTTGGCCAATAATGCGGCCGCCGGCGTTTCGATCACGCAGCCCAGGGGGATGTGGGCATTGAAGCGTTGTTTGCGCGCAACGAGTTCGGCTTTGGCTTCTTCCAACAGTTGCGCCACCCGTACGAGTTCTTGCATGCCTGTCAACATCGGGAACATAAGGCGCGCCGCGCCATATGCGGAGGCACGCAAAATAGCGCGTAACTGGGTTTTAAAATGCTGCGGGTCGCGCAGGCTATAACGCACGCCGCGTAAACCCAGGGCGGGATTGGTAGTGTCGGTTGGTGCGCCGCTGCGTGTCAGTTTGTCACCGCCCACGTCTAGCGTACGAATGATCACCGGCGTGTCCTTGAACGCTTTCACAATGTGTGTGTAAGCGTGGAGCTGCTCTTCTTCATCGGGCGGCGTGTCGCGATCCATGAACAAAAATTCGGTGCGGTACAGGCCCACGCCCGTGGCGCCGTTTTTTTTAGCGGCGGTGATGTCGCTCGGCAGTTCGATATTCGCGTATAAGGTGACGGTTTGCTTGTCGGTGGTGACGGCCGCCGTGCCGCTCAGTTGCGCAAGCGAGGCACGATAACGTTTGAGCTCGCGACGGCGGCGTTGGAAATATTCGATAGTGTCAAGATCCGCGCCGACAAGCAGTATTCCGCTTTGTCCGTCAATCACCAGCATTTCGTCGTCGTTCAATACGCGCCGCACGTGTGTTACGCCGACCAGCGCCGGAATGCCCAGACTACGTGCCAGGATGGCGGTGTGCGAAGTCGGGCCACCGCGCTCCGCGACAATGCCGGCGATGTCGTGATGTTGAAAAAACAAGGTGTCCGCCGGGCTTACGTCTTCGGCGATGATGATGCGACCGCGCAGGTGATCGGTGGGCTGCGGTGCGGCCTCTTGCCCAGGCTGGACCAAGGCGCGTTGAATGCGTTGCACGACATGGTCAACGTCGTCTTTACGGGTGCGCAAATAAGCGTCGTCCATTTCGTCGAAGGTATCCACCACCGCGTCGAGCTGGAGCTGCAGCGCCCACTCGGCATTGCAGCGATGCGACTTGATGAGTTTGAGCGGTCCTTCGGTGAGGGTCGGATCGTTGAGCATCAACAGATGGGTGTCGATGAACGCGGCGATGTCGGGCGGTGTGTGTTTGGGGATTTGTTGGCGGATCGCGCGCAATTGTTCTAACGCGCGTTCGACTGCGCTGCGGTAGCGCTCAGTTTCGCTGTGCACCTGTCCGGCGTCGATTTCATACTGCGGGATTTCCAGTCGCTCGCGGCGCAACACCCGCGCTTTACCGACGGCGTAGCCTTTAGAGACGCTGATACCTTGCAATGCGAGGGCCATGACAGGTCGATCCCAGAAATCATATGTGGGGCCGGTCCCTGGTGTGAATTATTCAGATTCCCCAAACCGGTTATTGACTAATTCAATGAGATTGTCCAGCGCTTCCTGCTCGTCGGTGCCATCGGCGATAATTTTTATGGTGCTGCCCTTGGCGGCCGCGAGCATCATCACGCCCATAATGCTTTTTCCGTTGACCGCGCGCTGGTTGCGTGCCAGTTGAATGTCGCAGCTATACATCGATGCGAGCGTGACAAATTTGGCGGCGGCGCGTGCATGCAGGCCGAGCTTGTTGATAATGGGCACGTCGGATTCGATCATTGAAAGGGCCTCATTCACGCAACTCTTTGCACAAAAGTACGCCGTCGCGCCCGCCGCTCAAGGCTTTTTCAGCGAGTTCCGGCAGATTCAACTTGGGGTAGTTCATGACCCGCAACAACATGGGCAGGTTAACGCCGGCGACGACGACGGCGTGAATATGGTGCTGCAATGCCCAGGCGACGTTGCTGGGGGTGCTGCCGAATAAATCTGTCAATATCAGCACCCCCTCGCCCTGATCGACTTCGCGGGCCAGCAGGAGTGCGCGATCCAACATTGCATCAGGGTCTTTATCGGAGGTGGCTCCCAGCACGGCAGTGGGAATCGGTTGCACGCCGAGCATGCCGACGGCTGCGTCGAGCAGCACGCGGCCCACGTCATTGTGCGCGATGATAAGCAAGCCGACATTCATATCAATTCCCTGTGACGTGCCAGCACGCCGCTGCGCGATTTAGCAAAATGTTCGGTCAGGTGGCGGGCAAAGTATACCGAACGGTGTTGTCCGCCGGTGCAACCGATGGCGACCGTGACGTAGCTGCGATTATCAGCTTCAAATTGCGGCAGCCAGTGTTCCAGAAAGTTGCAGATGTCGTCGAACATGCGGTTGACGAGCAGATCACGTTCCAGGAACGCGACCACTTCGCTATCCAGACCGGTTTTGTCGCGCAGCGCCGGCACCCAGTGCGGATTCGCCAAGCAACGCACATCGAATACAAAGTCAGCGTCGGTCGGTACGCCGCGTTTGAAACCGAAGGATTCGAACAACAACGACAGTGTCTGCTGTGGTTTGTCCAACACGCGGGTGCGGATCGCGTCGCGCAATTGGTGGATGTTGTAGTGGCTGGTGTCGACAAAAAGATCGGCGCAGCCGGCAATCGGTTCCAATACCTTGCGTTCGCGCAACATGGCTTCGGCGAGCGGAATGGCGACGTCCGAGAGCGGATGTTTGCGGCGGGTTTCGCTGAAGCGCTTGAGCAAGACATTGTCATCGGCATACAGAAACAAGGTTTCGCAGACGATGCCGCCGGCTTTGAGTTCGGCGAGTATTTTCGGAAAATTCGCGATGTCATCGGAAATATTGCGCGCATCGATACCGACCGCCGCGCCGATCGGACAACTGTTGGTGTTTGCCGACATGCGTTGCGCAAATGCCGGCAGCAAACCGGCGGGCAAGTTGTCGATGCAGTAGAAGTCCAAATCTTCAAAGACGTTGAGCGCGGTGCTTTTTCCCGAGCCTGAAACGCCGCTGACGACGTACAGCTTCATGACGGCGATTGCTCCATGCTGGCGTGTTGTTGAACCGAGAAATCGTCGAACGCGTCGTAACCTTGATTGAGCAAAATCTGGTTGCGCGCCGCACATTCTATCACCACGGCAAGATGGCGGCCGGGCGTCACCGGGAGCGTCACCTTGTGTATCGGCACACCCAGCACTTCGCGCGTTTGCCGCGCTGTAGTCAAGCGTTGGCTACGATTAAGTTGCTCGTCGCCCATTTTTATCAGCTCCACGATCAATTGCAGTCGTTCGGTTTGTTTGACCGCACTCTCGCCAAACATCGCGCGAATGTTCAGCACACCCAAACCGCGCACTTCGAGAAAATCGCGCAGTATCGGCGGGCAACCGCCGATCACCACAGTGGGCTCTGTGCGGTAAAATTCCGGTGCATCGTCGGCGATCAGGCGGTGGCCGCGACTCAGTAAATCCAGCGCCAGCTCGCTTTTGCCGATGCCGCTCTCGCCGGTAATCAGAAGACCGATGCCGACGATTTCCATGAACACGCCGTGCGTGGTGATGTGTTCGGTGAAGGTGGTTTTGAGGTGATAGGTGACGCGTTCGATGGCATCCTGTGCTTTGCTGCGTGCGCTCCACAACGGTGTGCCGGTGTCTTCAGCAAGGCGTTTTAAACTTGCCGGTGGCACCAGTCCGTCGGTGACGATAATGGCGGCCGGGTCATCACTGAATAAATGCACGATCACATCGGCATGCGCGTTTTTGCCGAGCTTATTGAGGTAGTTGAGTTCTTTGGTGCCCAGCACCTGAATGCGGGGCGCGTGGATGCAGTTCATGTATCCGATCATTAAATTGTCAACTTCAGGCCCAGGTAGGCGGTGAGTGCCGTGCAGTGTGCGTTGCTTGCCCGCGTGGCCGGCGATCCATTCCAGGCCCAAATTGAGTTCGTGCGCGGCAAACAGGGAGGCGACTGAAAGATTTTGCGTCATGGCGCGCGCTGTGGATTCCAGTGCATGAGTTCTTCAAGTAACTGGTCAGTATCCTTCGCTTGGCGCAGGCAATTACGTGTTGCTTCGTTACTGAACAGCTCGGCAATTTGTGCCACCAACTCCAAGTGTTCCTCGGTGCATTGCTCCGGCACCACGATGGCGAACAATAAGTCCACCGGGCGGTGATCGGCAGCATCGAAATCAACACCCTGGACCAATTGCACAAAGGCACCGCATGTCGCGGTAATTTTTTTCATGCGGCCGTGCGGCAGGGCGACGCCGTAACCGAGCGCGGTGCTGCCCAAGCGCTCGCGCGCGTTCAGGCTTTCGAAAATTTCCTGCGCCGGGGTTGCGGTGGCTTCGGATAATAACTGGCTCAATAATTCCAGCGCGCGTTTTTTACTGCTGGCCTGTGCGCCTGCTCGCACGCGCTGTGGCGCCAGGATATCGCTCAATTGCATAAGAGAGTCGGCTCGGTCTACAACGGTGTTCATTATTATCGGTGTTGGTCGATGCGTTTTTCTTTGAGTTTGTTGGCTTGTCGATCAAGCTTGTCGATCAATGCGTCGATGGCGGCGTACATGTCCTGTTCTTCTGCGGTTGCGAACAGGCTTGCACCATTGGCGGAGACGGTGGCTTCGGCGGTGTGGCGGAGTTTTTCCACGCTCAGGATAACGTGCATTTTTGAAACCTTGTCGAAATGGCGCTCCAGTCGCGCCATTTTTTCCGTGGTGTAATCGCGTAGTGCGGCAGTGATTTCAACATGGTGGCCGGTGATATCGATTTGCATGGGACGATTCCTTTTCGTGGCTCAAAAATGTAAAGGTGCGGACTTTAAGCGAGACGTTTGCGCTCGTTGGAGGGTGGGATGGTCATGGCTTCGCGGTATTTTGCAACCGTGCGGCGTGCCACCTTGATGCCTTGGTCCGACAACAAGCTGGCGAGTTTGCTGTCGCTCAGCGGTTTGTTGGGCTCCTCGGTGGAAATCAATTTTTTCAGCATGGCGCGGATCGCAGTCGACGAACACTCGCCGCCGTCTTCGGTGGCCACGTGGCTGCTGAAGAAATACTTCAGTTCGTAAATGCCGCGCGGCGTGTGCATGTATTTTTTGGTGGTGACACGCGAGATAGTGGATTCGTGCATGCTGACTTCCTGCGCGATGATTGACATCACCAGCGGTTGCATGGCTTCATCGCCGTATTCGAGAAAGCCGCGTTGTCGTTCGACAATACAGGTCGCGACTTTAAGCAAGGTTTCATTTCGGCTCTGTAAGCTTTTCATCAACCAACGTGCTTCTTGCAACTGATTTTTTAAATAAGTGGAATCAGCAGAGTTGCGCGAGCGCTGCGCCATGCCGGAATACATGGCGTTGATACGCAGCTTGGGTGTGGTGTCCGGGTTCAGCTCTATTTTCCAAGTGTCGTTACGTTTGCGCACGTAAACGTCCGGCACCACATATTCGGTTTGCTGGTCGGTGATTTGCCCGCCGGGTCGCGGGTTGACAGTTTGCAGCAATGCAATCACCTGCTGTAAATCAGGCTCGGATAACTTCATACGCCGCATTAGCAGATTGTAATCGCGGTGCGCCAGCAGCTCGAAATGTTCGCCGACCAACTTCCGGACTTCAGCCAGCCACGGTGTCGCGGCGGGGTACTGTTTCAATTGCAACAGCATGCTTTCGCGCAAGTCGCGTGCACCAACTCCCGGCGGATCGAACTGTTGGATGCGATGCAACACCGCTTCGATTTCTTCGCGCCCAATGTCTGGGTCGCTGGCGAATTCCGGCAGCAATTCTTCGATAGGCGTGGTCAGGTAACCGTCAAGATCAATGGCATCGACGAGGGTCAAGGCGATGGACAGATCGGTTGGCGAAAATGGCGCCATCTGTACCTGCCACAGCAAATGGTCATGCAAGCTTTGCCCGGTGTGGCTTTGGGTTTCAAATTCGCGGCCGTCGTGATCGGTGCCGTTGCTCGCCGATGACGCACCGTAGGTATCAAAAGTTTCGAAGGTGTCGTCCCAGTTGCTGTCCACCGGCAAGTCGTCGGGAATGGTTGAATCGTTGATTTCGACATCGGCCTCACGCGATTCAGTGGCGACCACCGGTTCGTTTTCGCGTGCTTGTTCCGCCGGTGTGTCTTCGTCCTCACCGGCTTCGTCTTCAGTGATTTCCAACATCGGGTTGGATTCCAGCGCCTGCTGCATTTCCTGCTGCAATTCCAACGCGGACAACTGCAGCAGCCGGATGGCTTGCTGCAGTTGCGGTGTCATCGTCAGATGCTGACCGATGCGTAGTTGGAGCGATTGTTTCATGGCGCCCGCTAGTTAAGTTCGTTGCGTAAACATCACAGGATCATTCTACCCCTAAATTGTTTCGTCCTCGCCGGGCAAAACCCAAGGGCGGGGTTCGTGCGACGGTCAATACAATCAGCCAATTTGTTCCGAAAAGAAAGTCTTTACATACGAAAATCGTGGCCTAAATAAACTTCCTTGACTTTTTCGTTTTGCAAGATTTCGTCGGGAGTGCCGGCGGCCATCAACTCGCCGGCGTTCATGATGTAGGCGCGTTTGCAGATGCCCAGAGTCTCGCGCACGTTGTGATCGGTGATTAAAATGCCGATGCCACGCTCGCTCAGGTGGGTGATTATTTTTTGAATGTCGATCACCGACAGTGGGTCGACGCCCGCGAACGGTTCGTCGAGCAGCATGAATTTTGGTTCGGTCGCCAAGGCGCGGGCGATTTCCGTGCGGCGGCGTTCGCCGCCCGACAGGCTCACGCCCATGGTGTTGCGCACGTGGCCGATGTGCAGCTCATCCAGTAATTCTTCCAGCATGGCGAGACGCCGCGCCTTGGTCAAATCGCGGCGGGTTTGCAGAATGGCCAGGATGTTGTCCGCCACCGACAACTTGCGGAACACCGACGCTTCTTGCGGCAGATAGCCAATGCCAAGTTGCGCGCGTGCATGCAACGGAAAGCGCGTGATGTCGTTGGCGTCGAGCAAAATTTTGCCATGATCGCAGGGAATCAGGCCGACGATCATATAAAACGAGGTGGTTTTGCCGGCACCGTTGGGTCCGAGCAGTCCGACCACTTCGCCGGGCTGCACCTCCAACGACATGCGCTTGACCACGTCGCGACCATGATAATGCTTGGCAATATCTTGAGCCGTAAGTGTGCTCACGGCGCAGGCGTTTTCGAGGCTTCTTTGGGATGAATGACAACGTGCACGCGTTCGCCGGCGGTGCCTTTACCGGCCGTCACGGTTTCGCTGTTGACGTTGTAGCGAATGAAATTGCCGGTGAACTCGTTGCTTTCTTGACGCAGTTTGGCAGTGTCGTTCAGCAGCACTTCGCCGCTTTGTGCATCGTATTCCATGCGCAATCCCTCGCCGGTGGTTTCTTTGCTGGTGGCGCTGGCGGCTTGGTGCAGACGCACTGGCGTACCGACCGCGAGCACTTTTTTCAAATCTTGCTGGTCACGCCGGACGGTCATTTTGTCGGCCGTGATCGTCAGCGCGTCGCGGGTTAATTTCACGTTACCGACATAGACGCTGATGCCTTGTTTGTCGTCGATGTCGACTTGATCGGCTTCCAGATAAATGGTGGCGGGCGCCGGTGCGGCAGCGAAGGCGCGGGTCGCGACGAATAGAAAAATTATCGGCAATAAAAGCTTAACGCGGAGCATAGCGGCCCTGAACCTGAGAAAGTAATTGCACGTGTTCATCGTTCATGTTCACGCGCATTCCGACCGCGCGCGTGGTGTTCAACGGGTCTTCTAGCATAACGCGCTCGCGCGTTTCGGCAACTTCATCATGCGGATGGATCAGCACATTACGGGTGGTCAGGCGCAGCGGTGCTTGGGTCGCCGAAGCCGGGCGTTCGATCAATACTGCGCCGTTCAAGTGAATTTCTTTGTTGTCTGCCGATACTGTGCCTTCCTCGGCGAGCAGTGTCCACGGCACGCGCGCGCGGCTGAAAAAATGCACCTGCGGCTTCACCAAACGCGTGCTGCCGTCGTCAGCGTAGTGTTCCATCGATTCGGCTTGCAGGCGGTAATGCATTGCGCCTGCGGCATCCATTTCAGTCACGGTAAATGTTTCCATGGAGTAGTCAGCTTCATGCCGCGCCGCGTGTTCACTCGGTATGGTCGCTGCTGGTTTGACCAGATGCTGTAACCACCAGGTGAACGTCGCCAGTGCCATAAGCGCGGCGAGCCACAGCAGCGGTTTGAGTCGGTGCGCGAAGCGCTTCACTGGCCTAAGTATTCAGTGAGTTTGGAAGTCAGGTGCTGCTGCGCTTCCATGATCAACTCACAGACCGCGCGTGCGGCGCCGTGGCCGCCGGGTTGCGGCGTGTGCCAATGCGCGTGCTGCTTGACCCAGTCGTGGGCATCGGCCACAGCAATTGCCAAGCCCACTTGCCGCATCACCGATAAGTCGACGACATCGTCGCCGACGTAGGCAATGTGTTCGGACTGCAATGCGAGCTTGGTTTTCAAATCCGCGTAAGCGACCAGTTTATCTTTTTGTCCTTGGTAGACATGTTCGATGCCGAGGCTGGCCATGCGATGCTTGACGACTTCGGAACTGCGCCCGGTGATGATGCCGATGTGCACGCCGGTTTCTTGCAGCATTTTCATGCCATGGCCGTCGCGCGAATGGAACGCTTTATATTCCGTGCCACGATCATCGAGGATCAAGCGGCCGTCAGTGAGTACACCGTCGACGTCAAAAATAACCAAGCGAATTTTTCGTGCGCGTTCGAGGACGTCTTGCATGGTGTCAGACCACTCCGGCTCGCAGTAGGTCGTGCATGTTGAGTGCGCCGACCAAATGACCGTGTTCGTCGGCGACTAAAATTTGGTTGATGCGTTTCGCCTGCATCTGCTGTAAGGCTTCGGCCGCGAGCAAATGCGCTTGCGTGGTTTTGGGATGGTGCGACATCAGTGTGTGGATCGGCGTGGTATGGACATTCAAATCTTTGCTTTCGAACACACGCCGTAAATCGCCGTCGGTAAAAATCCCCAATAATTTATTGTGCGTGTCGACAATTGCCGTCATGCCCATGCCCTTGTTGGTCATCTCCACCAGCGCGGCGCTCAGCGTGGCGCCAGCATGGACTTGCGGGATTTCCATGCCGGTATGCATCAGGTCGCTCACATGCAGCAGCAGCCGACGGCCCAGGCGCCCGCCCGGATGCGAGCGCGCAAAATCTTCGGGCGTGAAGCCGCGCGCTTCCAGCAGCGCGACGGCGAGTGCATCGCCCATCGCCAAGGTGGCGGTGGTGCTGGAGGTCGGTGCCAGCCCTAGTGGGCAGGCTTCCTGCGCGACGGCGACGTTGATATGCACGCTGGCGTGTTTCGCGACGCT
The DNA here is from genome assembly GCA_031363085.1 of Gammaproteobacteria bacterium. Classification (GTDB taxonomy): domain Bacteria; phylum Pseudomonadota; class Gammaproteobacteria; order SG8-11; family SG8-11; genus UBA6921. Next base: position 10,138 of record JANLTU010000046.1, on the reverse strand, counting down.
CGATTTTGGATTGCCGGTGAGGGCGATCAACGGTACGTTCAAGCGCTTGAGTATCGGCAGTAAGGTCAGAATTTCTTCGGTCTCGCCCGAGTTGGACAACGCAAGTACCACATCTTGCGTCGTGATCATGCCCAGATCGCCGTGACTGGCTTCACCGGGGTGCACGAAAAACGCGGGGCTGCCGGTGCTGGCCAGGGTCGCGGCGATTTTGCCGCCAATGTGGCCGGATTTGCCCATGCCCAAAACCACGATGCGGCCGGTGCAGTGCAGCATGAGCTCGCACGCCCGCGCGAAGTTTTCGTCAATACCTGCTACCAAGGCTGCGACCGCGCGCGCTTCGATGTCGAGCACGGCCTTGCCGAGTGTGCACATGCGGGCACGGTGCTCTGTGGGGTCTAGAGTTGTCATTATATGTTTAATTCAAACCGATACATCGTCGTAAGGATAAACTCGTACGCAGGTTATTTGTAATAATATTCCAGTGCGATGCCGGCGAAAATCGCCGCACCCAGCCAGTTGTTGTTCAAAAATGCCTTGAAATACTGTGTTTCGCTGCGGCGGTAGAGCAGAAATTGCTGATACAGCGCGAATGCAGCGGCGACACCCAAACCAAGGTCGTAATACAAACCGAGTTTTAATTGTCGTCCGATGAGGATCATCACCACCATGAACGTCACCTGCAGCATGGCGATGATCACGGTGTCGTAGGCGCCGAACAAAATTGCGGTCGACTTGACGCCGATGCGCATGTCGTCGGGTCGGTCGACCATGGCATACATGGAGTCGTAGACCGTGGCCCATAGCACGTTCGCAACCAGCAGCAGCCAGGCGATTTTCGGCAACGCGCCGGTTTGCGCCGCGAAGGCCATTGGAATCGCCCAGCCAAACGCCAAGCCAAGAAAGGCTTGCGGCAAATAAGTGTAGCGTTTCATAAACGGGTACACGGCCGCCAGCACAGCACCGACCACCGACAGAATAATGGTCAAGGTATTGGTGAGCCACACCAAACCAAACGCGGCGAGGCTCAGTAGTACGAATAACACGAGTGCCTCACCCGGACCTACCAGCCCTGCGGGAATCGGGCGGGATGCCGTGCGCGCCACTTCGGGATCGATATTGCGGTCAGCGTAATCGTTGATCACGCAGCCAGCGGAACGCATCAACACCACGCCGCTGACAAAAATGGTAAGCACCAGTGGATTGGGATGGCCGTTGCTTGCAATCCACAATGCCCACAACGTCGGCCACAGCAGCAGAAAAATACCAATCGGTTTGTCGAGCCGCATCAGTACGACGTAACTTTTCAGGCGTGCGAGCATGTTATTTCCAGATTACATTCAAGCGAATACTGCGTTGTCGGTTCTTACCGTATTAAGGCACTGTCTGCGGCCCCCCAACCTGTCTTCATTTGAATGCAACCTGAAACTATTTAGTTATTGTCTTGGTTGCGACGTGTAAAGCGAATAATAGAACGTCGGTCTTTTTTACTGGGCCGACCTGAATGCTCCTGATGCAGTATAGCTTGTTGACGGCGTAGCTCAGCATGTTGCGCGCGTGTCAGCGTGCTCGCCTCGGTTTCTTGGTACATCTGTTGCGCGCGCACTGCCGGCCCGCGTTGGCTGCGTAATTCCAGCACCACGATTTCAAATGTCACGTCACCGGTGCGGATGCGCAACTGCATGCCGAGACGCAGACTGCGGCTGGGCTTGGAGCGCTCGCCGTTGACTTCGACTTTGCCGCTGTTGATCGCGGCAGTGGCCAGCGCGCGAGTTTTAAAAAAGCGTGCCGCCCAAAGCCATTTATCGAGGCGCAGATCGGAATCAGATTCAGACATCGGGAAAGACGCAGTTGATGAGCAGTGGACATTATGCCGCAGCACACGTGCATCGAATATTCGCGTGTGGGGTTAATCCAAATCGACGTCGGCGGGCAGTGCGATATCCATCGCAATCGGTAGATGATCGGAAAAGCGATGTCCCAACACATGCACGTCGCGCACTTCGAGCGAGGGTGTTACCAGAATGTGATCGATGGTGCGCGCGGGGCGCCAGCTTGGAAAAGTTTTCAGGCTGTGTGTCGGCTCGCACAGATCAGTTTTGCGTAACAGACTGCGCATTTCCGGACTGGAGGGCTGGCAGTTCATGTCGCCCATCACGACCACGTGCCGATAATTTTTTACGATCTCACCGACGCTCGCCAGTTGGCGAGAGCGTGCGCGCTGACTCAGCGCCAGATGTAAAATCACCAGCACCAGCGGGTTGCGTTCGCTGCCGAAGCGCACCATCAGCGCGCCGCGGCCGGGAATCAGGCCCGGGAGTTTGTAATCGATGATCTCGGTAGGTTGAAAACGGCTCAGCAGGCCGTTGGCATGTTGAGCGAAGCGGCCTAAGTCGCGATTGACTTGATGATGCCAATGCGAAAAACCGGCGTGTTCCGCCAGATATTCAGTTTGGTTGATGAAGCTGCTGCGGATGCTGCCGCCGTCGGTTTCTTGCAAGGCCACCACGTCGTAGTCGCTGATGAGCTGCGCGATACGGCGCAAGTTTTCATAAATCTGTGCGTGCGGGAAGAGATGCTTCCAGCTCATGGTGAAGTAATCGCGGAATTTAGTGGACGCGATACCGACCTGGATATTGTAACTCAGCAACCGCAGGACTCGTTTTTCCGCCGTAACGGGTGCCGAGTCGTAATACTTTAGCTGCGGTCTAATCGACATGTTTGATCCGTGCTGTAGTTGTATCGCCAGTCGTTGCGGCGACGCCAGCAACGCTTTACCTACGATTTTATCACCCGCATGAGCGACAGTTTTGCACCTGTTCCAGGTTGTTTGGTGCACTTAAGAACTGTCAACGGAATGTCCTTGTGTTGTGCAGTTTTAATATCGTTCTGTCTGCGGCAAATCTACAGCAAGGATCTTAAAAAAGAGTGAGGTCCACGTCGTAGTTTTTAAAAACGCTTAGTGGACCCCACAGCGCTATTTTTTCATCGTGCTTTCTTTTTGGATTAAATAATCCACGACCTTGAACACGTTGGCGTGCGTCTGTACTCCCGGCATGGAGGCGCCGACGCGATACTTGCCATTGACAATGACGGTGGGTACGCCTTTTGCTGCGTAACGCTGGCTCATTTCTTGAGCACGGCGCACCTTGCTTTCGACGGCGAAGGAGCGAAACGCCTTGCGGAAATCTTCGTCTTTCACGCCGTTCTCGACGAAGAATGCGGCTACCTGATCTTCGGTTTCAAGTTTACGTTTCAATTCATGCACCGCTGCGAACAGCAAGTCGTGCGTCTTATCGAAGATGCCCAGCGCTTCTTCGGTGTAGTAAGCCCGGCCCAGTACTGCCCACTCCGGACGGAAAATTCCCGGCATGCGCACGAACTCGACATTTGCGGGTTTGGTTTTCAGCCATTTCTGCACGTACGGCTCGAATTGATAACAATGCGGGCAGCCGTACCAGAACAATTCAACCACCTCGACTTTATTGCCGCTGCTGGTCGGTTGCGGAGGTGTGACCAATTCATAGTGATTGTTCTCGGTGTATTCCTCGGCAAACAGGGCGGTTGGCGTCGCGAGGACGAGTGCAGCGGCGAGCAGGGTTGAGGCGAATGAATTCATTGCGGTGATCTCCTTTAAAATTTTTTGCACGCTAACGTAAACAGGATATGAACACAACTCAACGCGCCGGCCAAGACACGCGTTGCGCGTGCGGTGCTTTGACCGAGGGTAACGTTCCGATATGCTAGGCGCGTCGACTTTTCATTTTGCGCGAGAATAAAAAACATGACACAGGAACGAATTGATCTGGCCAAATTTTTAAATCAGCAATACCTCTGTGAGTCGCTGACCATCAAAGAGGTTCAAATCTTGCTCGATTACACCGAGGTGGTGACGTTTAACAAAGGCGATATTATTGCCGACATCGGTCAAGTCGGCGATGCGCTGTATTTCGCGATGAAGGGCGAAGCGGTCTTGCTGTATCAAGATGGTGAGCAAGAAACCGAAGTCGGTCGCATGAAAGAAGGCGAGCTGATCGGCAATATGTCGTTTTTTGATCGTCACCCGCGCTCGGTGCGATTGCGTGCCAACAGCGATGACACGCAATTGTTAAAACTTACGCGCGCGATGTACAACCGTCTGCGCGTTGAGCACCCTTACATCGCGGTGAATTTTCTCGAACACGCCATCATCAGTTTGGATCACTTGGTGCGACGTGTGAGTTCCGACGTTGCGACCTTCACGCATTATATGTTTGCGCCGGGCAGAAAATAGTCGGCTGCGGAAAGTTGGTAGCAGTTACATTTACGGGTTGCGATTGCTTTGGAAAAACGCAGCCAAGTCTTCCATGTCGGCGTCGGTCAGCGGTTCTGCCATACCGTTCATGATGGGGTCTTTACGCGTACCGGCCTTGAAGGCTTTGAGTTGTTTGATGATGTACTGGGCGTGTTGCGCTGCGAGCACGGGATACAAGGGATTGGTGCTGCGCCCGCCCTTACCGTGACAAATTTGACAGGGGATGGCTTTCTCTTTGCCCGCTTCCTTGTTGCCCGTCGTCGCCTGTGCAAGAGCGGCAAATATCGTGCACCCAGTGAATAGCAGCGCGCCAACAGTTTTCACTCTTTTGTTCATTCCCTGCCCCGCATTCAATCGTCTACTGAGCATTAGGTTGTAGCGTGAGAGCGGGGTTGCTGTAAAGACGGCTAGATTACAGGGCGATAAATTTACCTATAATCCATTAACTTTGTCTGCAATATGCGTCTATCGGGCGGTAAAAGTTGCGTATGGTCACTTCACTTAAAAATGCACGCTTCATCGCAGGTGCGGCGCAGTTGCACCAAGCGCCCGCCGACTTTGGTCACGAAGTCGCATTCGTTGGGCGATCCAACTCCGGCAAATCCAGTGCTATTAATGCCATTACCCACAACGGCAAGCTTGCGCGGGTGAGCAAGCAACCCGGACGTACTCAGCAGATTAATTTTTTTGAAGTGGCGGAGTTGCAGCGCCTTGTTGATCTGCCGGGCTACGGTTTTGCCAAGGCGCCGCTGGCGGTGCGCGCGAGTTGGGCCAATTTAATCGAAGCGTACATCTCGCAGCGCGAGTCGCTCAGTGGATTGATTTTAGTGTCCGACGCACGTCGCGGCATCACCGAGCTGGATTGGACCTTACTAGAATGGTGCGGCCATGTTTCAGTGCCGGTGCATGTGCTGCTTAGCAAGAGCGACAAACTTAGTCGCAGCGCTGCTGCACTCGCTTTGCGTAGTGTGCACGATGCCCTGCGTGCGGCTAGCCTGTCGGCTGAGTTGCAATTGTTTTCCGCCGTGACGGGAGTGGGTTTGGCGCAAGCACAAGGAGTGGTGAGTCATTGGTTACGCAGCGAGAAAAAAACGAGCCCCGGCTGAAGGGGGTATAAAGCCGGGGCTCTAAAATGTCCGTCAAAAAGTCGACTGGACTGTGTTCCCGCCCAGGGAGGAGGAGGGGCGGAGCAGCGCTACAAACGCTACCAACGATAAGAGCGGGCGACAGCGAAAAAGTTCACGACTCATAGGGCGCCCACAACGGACTTGTTTTAGTCTCGATAACTTGATTGGTAATTGCTAAGCCGAGCGTGCCCTGGTCCCACTTAACTTCCTGCACCTGCATGGGGAGGCGGGTAATTTGCCGGGCAAGAGTTCACTTAAGATGTAGTGCGCCGCGTGAGCGGCATTGTAAGTGCCTGGACTCTGCTACTGCGTGCTACTGGTAAACTTCAATTCCTGTGTCTAGCCTGATGCAGGCTGACAACTACTCGCAACGATCTTAAATGGGCGCTAAAGAGGACAAATAAAAAGGGACCGACATCATGCGGTCCCTTTTTATCTCAGACTAACTTGCGGGCAATCCGCGAGGTAGGTTTAACCGCCACCGCCACCGCCACCCATACCGCCGCCGCCCATACCACCACCCATACCACCACCCATGCCACCGCCCATAAGAACCTCCAAATCAAAGTATTAAGAATTGAACAGGAATAACACTTATGTCCGTTAGATTGGATCTGAATGCCTAGCTAACGGGCGCTCCCACATGTGGGAGTTAGAAAAATCTAGCACAGCATTTTGTTAAATGGCAAACATAGTTTGCGTGACTCAGTTCAGAATGAGGTTTATCTGGGATAAACCTGAGTGGACTAAATACTAAATAAAAAGGGATCCCTCGCGAGGGATCCCTTTTTGGTGACCTAGATTTTAGCGACTTTTTAGGCGCCGCCACCCATCCCGCCACCCATGCCACCCGCTGGTGCTGCCGGAGCTGCCGGAGCTGCCGGAGCTGCCGGAGCTGCCGGAGCTGCCGGAGCTGCCGGAGCTGCCGGAGCCGCTGGTGCTGCGCCCATACCACCCATACCACCCATACCACCCATACCACCGCCCATAAAAACCTCCATCAAAAGGTTAGTAAAAGTTGAACAACTCATTATCAAATCGTTAAGAGCTCACACGATCCACTGTGAGTGCGCAAACATTATCACGGCGAATCTCGAACCGTCAAAATCTTTACATAATATGAAGGCCGAGTTTTATTTTTACTCGCTAACAGATGGCGACCAGGTTACAGCTCGGATTGCATCGGCCTGAAATGCGCAAGTTATGTAAAGTAGTGTGTAAGAAAGCATGGGTGGCAGAAAAACTAGAAGGATTTGATCTGCAGCAGGAGCCGCCTTATAGACGTAACGGAATGTGATATCGCGTCCTGCCGCTTGACCAAATACATAGCTTTCATGCACGTATTTTTTCGCAATATTTTTAAGTGATAGTGCGTGATATTCACCCCTTGTGCGCGCTCGGATCAATGTCGACTATAACTGCCCATATGCCTCGACTGGCGTTACCCAGTACCGGCCCCGTCCAGCTACACCGCCGTTGCGGCGTATCGCGTCAAGTACCGCCGACGCGTCTGCGTCACCGATGACGACATCCACCCGTATTTGCGGGGTGTAGCCCACCACGCGGTCGCGCGCCGAAAGCGAGGGGTCGCGTTCGTCCTGCGCACCATGTCCCTCAATGTGCGTGAAAGTAAATTGCGAGACCTGCGGCAAACTGCGCAACAGATCAGCCAAGGTTTGTTCAATGTCAGCGTGCACAATCAGCGTGAGATTTTTCATGATCCTAGAAACCTTAGTTGGACGGCCTGCGGAGTGCGCCCTGTTGGGCACAGGGCAAGGCGCAACGAGTGAGGAATAGCGCGCTATTCCGATGATTCCCAACCGCGCTGGTTTTGCGCAAGGTGGGACGAGTTGCAACGATGTCCTGTGCACAACGGGGCGTGCTCCGTAGGTCGTAGCGGGTCTCACCTTCAGGGTGAGGTCTGTAAAAACAAAAAATATCAATACCTGTGCACACTTGCTTATGCCTTGTAGCGGTCAACTGAGGTTTCTAGGATGATGCCTCCTTGAGTTTGCGTTCGGCGCGGCCTTCGAGCCACGCATACAGCGTGGGCAGCAGCACCAGCGTGAGCAGCGTCGAGGTGACGAGCCCGCCGATGACCACCACCGCCAGCGGCCGTTGCAGTTCCGAGCCTGGGCCTTGCGCAACCAGCATCGGCACCAAACCCAAGCTCGCGATGAGGGCGGTCATAATGACCGGCCGTAAGCGCCGTTCGGCACCTTCGTGCACTGCCTGCAGCACGCTGCGGCCGGCTTCGCGCAACTGGTTAAAGTAGGCAATCATCACCACGCCGTTCAACACGGCGACGCCGAATAATGTGATGAAGCCAATCGACGCCGGTACGGAAAGATACAGGCCGGACGCGAACAGACTGACGATGCCGCCGATCATCGCAAACGGAATATTGAGCAGGATCAGCCCCGCCTGGCGCAAGGACTGAAATGTCGAGAACAGGATCAAAAAGATCAGCGCGACCGAAATCGGCACCACCACGGCGAGGCGCGTCGCGGCGCGTTGCTGGTTTTCGAACTGCCCGCCGTAGTCGAGGTAATAGCCTTGCGGCAGCTTGATCACGCGTTCCACTGCGGTGCGCACCTCGTCCACGAAGCCGACCACGTCGCGGCCTTCCACGTTCACTTGCACCACCGCCACGCGCTTGCCGGCCTCGCGGGTAATCTGCACCGGGCCGTCCGCTTCGCGGATGTCGGCGAGCATCGCCAACGGCAAGGTTCCACCGCCGGGCAGCTCAACCTGCATCTGTGCGAGCGCTTCCGGCGTGCTGCGTGCTGCCTGTGGGAAACGTACCAGCACGGCGGTGCGGCGGCTGGCCTCGACAATTTCCGTAACGATGCGTCCGCCCACCGCCGTCTCGATCAGGCGATTAATGTCTTCGACTTTCACGCCATAGCGCGCGATACGTCCCGGCAGGATTTCCACCTGCAAGTAACGCTGTCCGAGCAGCGGCGGGCGCACGATATCGACTGCACCCGCAACTTTGCCGGCGAGGTCTTCGATCTGTTTTGCCGTTTCTTCCAGCACCTCCAAGTCGTCGCCGTAGATTTTGATGGCAAGCGCAGCGCGCACGCCGGACAGCATCTCCGACACGCGCATATCGATGGGTTGCGTGAATGAGTATTCGATCTCTTTGAACGGCGCAAGCTGAGCGCGCAACGCGGTTTGGAATGCCTCCATGCTGCGGGTCCACTGCGCGCGCGGCCGTGTGAGGATGAAGTAGTCGGTTTGATACAGACCCATCGGGTCGAGCCGCAGTTCGTCTGCCCCGGTGCGCGAGGTCACGCCGGTGACTTCCGGCAAGGCCATGATCGCTTTCTGTAGCGGAACGTCCAGCGCGACGGAAGCCTCCAGCGTAATGTCGGGTTTTTTCTCGATGGTGAGGACCGGCGTGCCCTCGTCCATTATCGGCATGAACTCGCGGCCAAGAAACGGAAACAGCGCGGCTGCGCCGGTAAGCGCGACAGCCGCCAACCCCACGGCCGTGGTGCGATGCATGAGTGCCCAAGCGACCACCGGCCGATAGGCACGTTTGAGCGCGCGCAACACACGCGGGTCGTCGTCCCCAGCCGGGCCGGTGTGGGCGCGCATCAACAGGCTGGCCAGCACCGGGATCACGGTGAGCGACAGCAGCAGCGAGCCGGCTAGCGCGAAGCAAATGGTGAGCGCCAGCGGCGCGAACATCTTGCCTTCGAGGCCAGTGAGGGTGAACAGCGGCAAGAACACCGTGACGATGATCAGGACGCCAGACAGCACCGGCGTCGAGACCTCGGTGACAGCGCGGTAAATCAGATGCCGGCGGCTCACGCCTGCCGGAGCATGCACCAGTTGCGTATGAATGTTTTCGACCACCACCACAGCGGCGTCGACCAGGATGCCGATGGCAATCGCCAAACCGCCCAGCGACATCAGGTTCGCGGAAATATTGAACACGCGCATCATCACCAAGGTGAACAGCACCGACAACGGCAGGATCAGCGCGACCGTGAGCGCCGCGCGTAAATTGCCGAGTAATGCGATGAGCACTAGAACCACCAGGATCACTGCTTCGCTCAACGCCTTCTCCACGGTTCCCACCGCCGCGTCGATCAGCTCGGAGCGGTCGTAGAACGGCACGATCTTCACCCCTGCGGGCAGAGCCGGTTTGAGCGCCTCGAACGCGCGCTTGATATTTTCCACCGTGGTGCGGCCGTTCGCTCCCATGCGCAGCAGCACTAGGCCGGTGACGACCTCGCCCTGAGCGTGGGCGGTCACGGCGCCGTAACGCATGAGGGACCCAAGCTTGACATCGGCCACGTCCCTGACCAGCACCGGTGTGCCAGCGCGTGCGGTGACGACCACGTTGCCGATGTCGGCCAGCGAACGCAGCGCACCGACGGTGCGCACCAGCAGCGTCTGATCTTCACGATTGATACGGTCGCCGCCCGCGTTGCGGTTGCTTTCCTCCAAGGCCCGTTCTACTTCGTCGAGCCCCACGCGGTACTGCGCGAGTCGATCAGGCTGTACTGTAACCTCGAACGATTGCACCTCGCCGCCCAGCGAGTTCACGTCGGCCACACCGTCCACGCCGCGCAGGCGCGGGCGGATGGTCCAGTCTTGCAGGGTGCGCAGTTCGCGGTTGCTTAAGGCCCCGCCTTCGATGCGGTACATGTACACCTCGCCCAAGGGCGTGGTAATTGGCGCGAGCATCGGCTCCACCTCCGGCGGC
>JANLTU010000003.1:0-4647 GCA_031363085.1 Gammaproteobacteria bacterium | reverse complement strand
TCGATCCCGCAGGCCAGCACCCGCAGCCAGCGTGCTGCACGCACGGCAGTCCCCGAGTACGTTCAGGCAATTACCGTGACCGTGCTCGACGCCGCCGAACGCCCCATCGCCAGCGGCGAAATTCCCGCCACGGGCGGCACGTTGGCGCTGACGGTTCCACCTAACCTCGCCTTGCACGTGACCGGCGCGGCACTGGATAAAGACCGCAACACGCGCTTCAGCGGCAGCCAAGAGGTGCCACCGATTGCCGCCGGCACCACGGCGAGCGTGTCGCTTAGGTTGGAGGCGCTGACGCCGTTGAGTACACCGGTGCAGTCGGCCGAACAGGGTCCCCTGACGGTCGTGGAGAACACCAAGAACATCGCTATGATCACGACCAATGCGAAGCCGGACCAGCATGTGATCTTCGCCATCACCGACGGCGTGGATCGAAAGTATTTCAGCATCGACGCCAGCAGTGGCCAGCTTAGTTTTGCCGTCAATCCGCTACCGACGTTTGCAAACCCGCAGGATGCGGATCGGAACAATGTGTATGAAGTGCAAGTGACCTTCACCGACGGCTTCGAATCCGTGATCCAGGATTTGAAAGTGGCGGTGGTGCAGCCCCTGTTGTTTATTACTTACGAGGGGGCTACCAGCGGATGGAAGCTTTGGAGAACCAATGGAACACCGGAAGGAACCTTTGGTTTATTGCCCGCTGCCGCGTATCTGTCGGGTTCAGATACCCATGTGGTTCTGTTCAACGCTGCGTATTATTTTACCGCGACTGATTCGGTAAACGGAACCGCGCTTTGGACTACCAACGGCACTGTGGAGGGGACCAAAATTCTGCTGCGTATTAACTCAAACGGGCGAGAAGCGGTAAACGACCTTACCGTGTTTAACGGCGCACTCTATTTTAGCGCGCTTAAGCAAGACACTGGGGGTTCGACTTTGATCTCCCGGCTGTGGACATCGAACGGGGCGCCGGCAGGAACAAAATTAGTGGCAGCCGCACAGGATTATATCCAGCCCACCCGATTTATGGTGTTTAAGGGGGAGTTATATTTCAACGCCGCTGCGTTGACGTCTACTACTGGTCGGGCAACCCAGTTTTTGAAAACAGATGGAGCCACGCTCAGTTTAATTAAATCTTCTCTGAGCCCACTGTATGGATTCGCTGAATATCAAGGAATGCTCTATTTCGGAGGCGAGGATGGAAATTCCGCGTACGGAGCACAGTTGTGGAGATCAGACGGCACACCGGGGAGAGCACAGAAGATATGGGACGCCAGCTCTGGCCCTGGTTATGGCCGCTTGAGTGAAATGACGGTCATTAATGATGTGCTCTATTTGTCTGCCGACAACGGCATATTGGGATCAGAGCCGTGGGCGTTCAACGCTAAAACAATGATGGTTCCCACCTTGCTCAAGGACATCAATCCGAGCCTTAGTACATATCTTGGCAGCGACCCGCGTTACTTTACCGCTTTTAATGGTTTGGCTTATTTCAGTACTGGTTCTTTCGGGCTGTGGAAGTCAAGTGGATCAGCGGCCGGAACAGAGCAGATCCTCAGTCAAAAACAATTAGTTCCCGGCCCGCTTACGCTATTCAACGGCGCACTCTACTTTCAGGGTCAGGAGCGGGGCATCAATTTCGGAGAGTTATGGAAGTACAACGGCACTACGGCGCCGCAGCTTGTAAAAAAGATATGTACGGAGGGTTGCGGACAATTTTTGTCTGCTGCGCCTACCGTATTCAACGGTGAACTTTACTATTACAGTAAAACGACGGTGAGCGGCGTAAGCGGGGTTTGGTTGATGAAATTGGGCAGCTTACCCGGCAGTGAACCGCAGCCGCTGCACATCATTTGCTCGGTATATTGCAACGGTCTCTTCCCGGTGTGAGGTGGAAAGGGACAGCATGGCAAACCCAACTGTTGCCCTGCTCCCGGCGTAGCACCTGCATAGCGGGGGGAGCCGGTAAACTTCAGCATCGATTCGATCAACTCTAATGCAAGGGGACAATCATGCGGTGATTAGATACTAGCCCGCATCGTGTTCGCTCCGCACCGTACTCCCCTATTTAATCTCTACTTTCGCCTTATCCCGCAGGCTTTTGATATACGCCTCAATTGTTGCATTGCGTGCGTTGGTGCGGATCTGTTCTTTCACGTCGTCGAAGCTCGGTGGTGTGACTTTGCGCGTGTCTTGCAGTTGGATGACGTGCCAGCCGTATTGGGTTTGTACCGGGGTTTTGGTGTATTGGTCTTTTTGCAATTTCACGGCGGCGTCGGAAAACGGTTTGATCATGTCTTCGGGTTGAAACCATTCGAGCTCGCCGCCGTCGGCTGCGCCGGTTGAATGTTCGTTGGCGAGCTTGACGAAGTCGGCGCCTTTGTCGAGTTGCGCGATCACTTCTTTGGCTTTGTCTTCGCTGTCGAGCAAGATGTGCCGGGTCTTGTATTCAAGGCCGGGCAGATTTTTGATGAATTTGTCATAGCCTTCCTTGAGTTTCGCTTCGGTCAATTCACCGCGTGCCTCCAGTTCGCCACGCACTGCCGAGCTGGCCAGAATGCTGGCGCGTGCGTTTTCCAAGTCAGCCAGGGTGTCCGGTTTTTTATCGAGTTTTTTGTCGAGCGCGGCGCGGTACAGCAACTCGCGGTTAACCAGCTCGTCGATGATTTTGGTTTTACGGTCGGGTGCCAGTTTGCTCAGATCTTCGATGCCGCGCTGGCGTACATAAATTTCCAGCATCTGTTGCGTGATGTGAGTGCCGTTCACGGTAGCCAGCACATCTGCAGGTGCGGCGACGGCGCTGCCGGCGGTGGTGCACGCGGCCAGACTTAAGGCCATCATAGTGTGTCGCAGGTTCATGGCAGTTCCTTTCTGTTAGCAGAGTTGGAAAGAGTGTGTGTTTAAATTTCGCCGGGCGTATACGCCTTGATGCTCAAGGCGTGAATGGCTTGTTTCAATTCCTCGCCCAATGCGGTGTAAATCATACGATGGCGTTGCAGCGCTGTCTGCCCCGCAAAGGCGGCGGCGACAATCGTGATATTAAAATGCCCGCCACCGCCACGCGCGCCTTCGTGTCCCGCATGTTTGTGGCTGTCGTCAACGATGTCGAGACGTTGCGGCGTGAATGCCTCGGTGAGCTTACTGCGAATTTGTGCGACACGCGCTGCGTTCATGGCAGCGTTTTTTTGAAGGGTCGGACTATGACTTGGCGATACACACCGGCGGCCACATAGGGATCGGCATTGGCCCAGCGTTGCGCCTCGGTGAGGCTGGGAAATTCCACGATCATCAACGAGCCGCTGAAACCCGCTGGTCCAGGGTCGGCGCTGTCGATGGCGGGGAAGGGACCGGCCAGCAACAAGCGGCCGTCGTTTTTCAACGCTTCGAGGCGTGCAATGTGTGCCGGGCGCGCCTGCTGGCGACGCTCCAGACTGTGTTCGACATCCTCGCCGACAATTGCGTACCACATCGAATTTATTCCTGGGTTTTACTGCTGGTGGATTCCGGCTCGGGCTTCACGTAACGGCTTAAAAATACCGCTTGCAGCAGCACGAAGGCGACGGTCAAGCCCATCAGGCCGAACAATTTGAAGTTAACCCAAGTGTCGGTGTCGAAATTATAAACGACGTAAAGATTGGCGCAGCCCAGCAACACGAAAAACATCACCCAGCTCAAGTTCAAGCGCGTCCACACCGCGCGTGGTAAATCGATGTTGGCGGCGAGCATGCGTTCGGCGAGATTTTTCTTGCCGATGAATTGGCTGCCTAAAAATGCGGCGGCGAACATCCAGTTGAGCACGGTGGGTTTCCACTTGATGAACATTTCGTCTTTCAAGTACAAGGTAGCGCCGCCGAACACGACGATCAACACCAACGTGATCCATTGCATGGTTTCCACGCGGCGATGTTTAAACCAACTGTAGCCGACTTGGGTGATCGATGCGGCGATTGCAACGCCGGTGGCGACGTAGATGTCCGCAAATTTAAACGCCGCGAAGAATAATAAAATCGGGAAGAAATCGAACAAGAACTTCATGCTGTGATTTTTCTATCGAGTGGGTTAACGTAGCGCACCTTCACGATGCGGGAGGCGAAAATCTAACATATTTTTTCGGCACGATGTTGGATAACTTGAAAGTATCCGGAACACCTACCGTTAAATAGCCATGCTGCGTTACCTCGAAATTCACACGCAAAATCCGCAGGCGCGCTTGATCCAGCAAGCCGTTGCTGCGGTGCGCGACGGCGCGGTGCTGGTGTATCCCACCGATTCCGGCTATGCGCTGGGTTGCCATTTGGGTGACAAAGATGCAGTGGATCGCATTCGCGCGCTGCGCGAGCTGGACGACAAACACAACCTCACCTTGGTGTGCCGCGACCTGAGGGAAATCGCCACCTATGCGCAGGTCGATAACCAAGCCTATCGCCTGCTCAAATCGCTGACACCCGGCCCCTATACGTTTATTCTCGACGCCACGCGCGAAGTCCCACGGCGCTTGCAACATCCCAAGCGCAAGAGCATTGGCATTCGCGTGCCCGGCCATCCCATCGTTGATGCCTTGCTGGAGCTGCTGGGTGAGCCCCTGATCAGCACCACCTTACAACTGCCGGGCGACGAGCAACCGCTCACCGATCCACATGAAATTAAAGA
>JANLTU010000251.1:0-30389 GCA_031363085.1 Gammaproteobacteria bacterium | reverse complement strand
CGCAACGAGAAAAAATGCTCGGCGACTTAAGCGCGATGCAAGCCCTGGTGGAACAGGGCATCGCTTACGCGCGCAGTGCGCATGAGGTGAGCGAAGCGCCGTGCCGCACCGACCTGGATGCGTTGCTCGACAGCTTGGTGTGTGACTACGCCGACGCAGGTCAGCCAGTGCGCCTGCACGGCAGCTTCGGCCAGCCGCTCATGACCCGGCCCCATACGCTGCGACGGATCATCATCAATTTGGTCGACAATGCGCTGAAGTTCGGCAGCGACGTGGAAATTTTAATCGAACCCGAATCGCCGGAGCGGCTCGTGATCATCGTACGCGACCGGGGTCCGGGCATTCCACCCGCCCAACTCAAGGCCGTAATGCAGCCGTTCTACCGCATCGAAAACTCACGCAACCGCGAATCCGGCGGCACTGGCCTGGGGCTTGCCATTGCGCAGCAACTAATGCTGGTGTTAGGCGGAAGCTTGCACCTGTCAAACCGCGACGGCGGTGGACTGGAGGCGCGCTTGTCGTTGCCCAACATGAAATAACGACAGCGCATCACCAACAAAAAAGCCGCATTGAAAATTCAACGCGGCTTTTTTGTGATGATGTGCTCGCTTACTGGGCGGCGCGCAAACGTGCGATGCGTTCGTCCAGCGGCGGATGTGTCATGAACAGGCGCTTGAAGCCATGCGCCAGCCCGCCGGAAATTCCGAATGCGGCCATCTGATCAGGCAATTGCGCCGGCTGCATCTGCGCTTTTAAACGCTCCAGCGCCGCGATCATTTTGCTGGTCTGACTCAGGCGCGCACCACCGGCGTCGGCGCGAAATTCGCGTTGCCGGCTGAACCACATGACGATGGTGCTGGCCAGAATGCCCAGCACCAGTTCCGCCACCATCGACGTGATCCAGAAGGCTGGGCCGTTATCGCGTTCAGACTTGAACACCACCCGATCCACGAAGTAGCCGATAACGCGCGCCATGAAGATCACGAAGGTGTTCACAACGCCTTGAATCAACGCAAGCGTTACCATGTCGCCGTTGGCCACGTGGGTGATTTCATGCCCCAGCACCGCTTCGGCTTCGTCGCGCGTCATGCTGTTGAGCAAGCCGCTGCTGACCGCTACCAAAGCGCTGTTGCGGTTCGCGCCGGTGGCAAAGGCGTTGACGTCGGGGCTATCAAAGATTGCCACCTCGGGCATGCCGATGCCGGCCTGCTGCGCTTGGTGGCGCACGGTTTCAACCAGCCAACGTTCGGTTTCGGTGCGCGGTTGCTCGATCACCTGCGCACCGGTCGAGCGCTTGGCGATCCATTTCGACATCAGCAACGAAATGAACGAGCCGCCGAAACCGAAGATCGCCGCGAATACCAGCAACGCGCTGAGATCCAAACCTTGCTTGGTCAAAAATCGATCTGCGCCCAGCAGGTGTACCGTCACGCTCAACACCAGCATGATGGCCAGATTGGTCATCAGAAACAAAAATATGCGCTTCATTTATACAACTCCTCGTGTTGTTACGTTTGTTACCAAACCGAATGCATACGCGATATTGCCCGCTATACCCTAGGACAGAGGTGGGGATCAAACGGTTCAATTCAAGAGTGGTTAGAGCCGTCGACAGCGAGCACGCTAGGCGTCTTGGGTAAGGGATTATAGTACATCGTCGGGTACTTCATTCCAGACAGATAACTAACGATGTTCGAACCCGATCATATCAAACACCACAAACTCCGGCTGGTACAAATACATGCGCCCGAGCTGCAAGCTGCGCGTTTGCCCGCCGGTGAGTAAAAATAATTTCGAAATCGCGTACGAACCGTGTTTGCTGTGCAACAAGAACCGCCACTTGCCATCTAGACAGTGCAGCAGCAAGCCCGGCAACACTTTGTTTTCCGCTTGCATGTGCGCATCTTGCACACCGACGCACTCGGCTTCAACAGCAAGTTTTTGCACGGCAACTTCCACCTCACCGCTGCGGCTACGCTGTACGCGACTGACATAGGCGACCTGCGGCATACCCCGGCGTTGCGCTTCGGCGTCACGCGTGCAGGTCATCAATTGGCCGATAAACAGCGGCTTGGAATGGGCGCTTTCCTGAAACTTGAATTGCATGCCGCTGGAACTTTCATTCACCAAAAAATAGGTATTTTCATGCGGCGCGCTTGCATTACCCAGCGGCGGCGTTGCAGCGATTTTCGCCAGTTGCTGCGTCAAGGGTAGATCGTCGAAACACCATTGATCCTCATTGCGCGAACTTGCCTTAACGCTTGAAAACACTTCCGCAAACCCCCAATTCAGCCCAAGCTCGACATATTGGTCGGCATACGTGCGCGCTTCACGCTCAGCGTGATAACGCAGTTTTCGGCGCATATGCTCCAGCAGTTGCGCTTGTTCAAGCAGGTTGACACCCGCTACGCCGACCAGCCGCTTGAACAAGGTGTCTTGCTGCCCGGCATTGAGCCGCTCAAGATCGCGTTCCACGCGGCGCAGCAATGAACCAATGTCGAGCAGAAATGCCGGCTCTTTGGGTTTGTGGCGGCTTTTAAACGTCGGTGCGCGATGCTGCGAACGTTTGATGATGACGCTGGTATCGCTGAGCGCCTGCTCGGAATACGCGCGCAGTTTTAGCCGCGGCAAGGCGCGGCGCAGATAGACCAGCATCCAGAAAAATTGCGGTGGCGACCACGCACCGTGATCCAGCATTCCGGTGGCCTGCAAGGCAATATAAATTTGCTGCACGCTCGCATGGGTTGGCTCCACGTCACGCGCCTTGGGTTGCCAGGCGGGTCGATTGTGCTCGGACAAATAACCGGCCAACGGCAGGTCGCGCAGCACATCCTCGCATTCGCTGAGTGCAAAATAGAGATGATTGCAGTTGCGCCACGAGCGTTCCGGCAGCTTCATACGCCGCAATGCACTCAGATGCTGCTCGGCATGGAGCAGCTCGAAAATGCGATGACCGATTTTTAGCACCTGGTCATGACATAAAGCGTAAGCGCGATTTGGCCAGCGGCACACGACATTCAAAACCAGCGCATAACACATCGCCAACTGCTGCACCGCTTCGATTGAAAGCTGCGTGTGTTGTTTGCGTTCGTCGGATTCGGGGCTGGTATCGCGCTTGTTAAAAGCCGTGTACACCGTGCCCACCACCGGGCGCAAATAATAGTCCGCCACGCGCGCATGCAACCAGCGTGTGAAGACCGTCACCGGATAAACATTCAGCGCCGCGAGATGGTCGTTAACCACCTGCAACACCAGCACACGACGACCGCGTGTGGCGTAACAAGCACGAATAAAACCAAGCAAACTGTGCCTTGGCTTGGCATTTTCAAAAGTCGGCGCGACCACCTCGAATTCCAGCGCCAACGCGCGTGCCGGCAGCACACCGCGCAACCAACGATGCACACCTTCACCCCAAGGTTTAAGTCCGGAAAACAACATGCCACTACGGTCCCAGCGCGACGTTTACCCGAATCTGTATCGTCTTGATCTTGGTAAATATTTAATATAAATCGTGAAACCGGTTGCAGTGCGCAGCGTTGCGCAAACGGCGCGTGAACGGAACGACTGTTTTCGGGAGGGATAATACGTGCACTGGGAATGCGCGGACCGCCTCTGCCGGACGACCTAGTGTCCGCACCGAGTATTGTCATTTTTAAATATGGCGGACAAACGTACGGCCACATCCAAATGCTTGCTTACCGAAGCCGTGCCCTAAAAGCCCGCCAGCAAGAGAGAAAAAATGACCGTTGGAAAATACAACACGCCAATGAGTAACCGCCACCCAACCCGGATCGTTTTTGCCAGGAACAAGGCGGCGATACCCACCACCACACCCACAACGATGGCCGCCAGAGCGCAGAGCGCGAACGTGTTGCTGGCTGGACCAATCCCCGTGACGGGATAAAGCATCATCAAAGCCACCAGAGCAACAGCAACAAAAAATGGTGTCAACACCAGCCAACTACGACCGTTTGAAGAGAGCATTGATGGCTGAAATGATAGCTTGCGGAATCCCGGTAAGTTGAGCGCGTTGATTTTGGCTTAATTCCTGGGGCTCGCGAAGAATGTGCACCGACTCTCCGACCGAGACCGTGATGCGTTTTTTGGCAGAACGATACTCTTTCATTTTAGGTTCTCCGATCATCGTGTGCGGTTATGAGCGCAACCTGAAACAGAAGGTCATCTTATGTTGCGCTAATGCATCGCTGTTACAGCATAACGTTTGGGTTCAGCGGCTACCGAAGAAAGTTTGCTTGGAGTAAGCAATTACGCCTCGCTTTTTCTGAGCAGGACATAGGGCTCCTCCAGCCCTTGGGCCCGGCTTTCCTCGACCCAGCCGCGTGAGCAATAAAAAGCCAGTGCATGTTCATTTCGCACGACGCATTTCAGGTGCCAGGGCATCGGAACCCAAGCGTTGAGTGAATGAAGCAGCGCTGATCCGACGCCTTGACCTTGGTAAGGCTCCGCCACGTACAGATGATGAATAAAGGAATCCGGCTCATAAATTGAAATAAAACCTACGATTTCGCCTGCGCGGCCACAGCATACGACCACGGTTTCGCCTTCAGAGACTTTCGTGAAGTCCGTATTCGACCTCGCCTCCGGCGTCAGCCACTGAGCACTCGCGATCCCTGCGGCGAAAATCGCGTTGACGGACTCAACGTCTCCCGGTTCGGCTCGGCGGATGTGATGCATTGGGCGAGGTTTAACGACGCTCAGCAGGTCGCGAGCGGAGATGCATATATTGACCCTCTTATTTTTAACAAGCCATGCGGAGGCGATAGCCGCAAAACATGCAATTTCGCTTTTGAGCTTTGGCACGGATTTCCATTCGCCCTTTTCAAGCGCGCCAGCGTCGCCTGAATCCGAGCGTACCCGGCGGCCGTATTCTCAAATCGAAATCCCACCGTCTTGGTACCGGTTAGAAACGCTTCGATCTGTTCAATCGTGTGCGGTGCAGTGTCATTCATGAGGGCGTTCATCCTCCCATTATGAACAACAGGTCAGCCCTCAGCTCAGGCTCATCTTGCGTTGGAAGACTCGGCCTATTCCTATGCGTGAAATGATCAAGATGCAGGAGTATTGCATGTCAACAGAACCTAGCGTTGCGCGTCGGATACTTTTTCCTTCACTTCATTGAGCCACGTCAGTAATTCCTGTGCGGCCGGCGAGGAATTGGTTTCAAGCCAGTCGCCGTCGGCACCCACCACCACCGGACGGTAGCTACTGCGGTCGGGGTCGTAGATGTAGCCGACAAAAGCAAAGCGGCCGCGATCACGCGCCTGGTTGAAGCGGATTATGGTGCCGTGTGCGGCATCGCGCAGTAGCTGCGCCTTGGTACGCACCTCATTGGCCGTCAACGTGACGCGAACTTTAGAGCCATAGAATTTATCTGCCAGATCCGCTTCCGCCAAACGACCAGCGCGGTCTTGTGTGGGTATCCAGCGTTCGTCGCTGTGGTCATAAGTGCGCACGTGGCCATCGCGCTCGATCACGAAACCGCGCAGGGTGTGTCCCCAGGAATAATTTTCTTCGTATACATCGAACACGTAGCGTCCGATCTCTTCAAAATTATCGTTCGCCGCCGTGTGCCCGCAGCCGCTCATCAAAGCCAGCAATGCCAGTGTCACCACCCGCACCGTCCGATTGTATTTAGTCATGCTCTGCTCCATCGCATTGCACCCCGCTGCGCTGATATACTTCCACCTTCTTTTTCTAAGCGTGATTGATCCATGGTCTTCGGGCAACTGTTATTAATGCTGGTGCTGATTTTAGTCGCTGCCGAAATTTTTACGAATGCGCTGGAACATCTGGGCGAGCGCTTGAAAATTTCGGAAGGCGTAACCGGCTCGCTGTTCGCCGCCGTGGGCACGGCCATGCCCGAAACCATGGTGCCATTATTGGCCATTTTTGCCGGCACCACCGATAACCATGTGAACGAGGAAATCGGCGTCGGCGCAATCCTCGGCGCGCCGCTGATGTTGTCCACGCTGTCGTTATCCTTGATGGCGTTGGCGGTGCTGTCAAAACGCGGCCCGCACGGCCACCTCGCTCCCGAACATACCGGCTTGCAACGCGATCTGAATTTCTTTTTGTTGGCGTTCGCGCTGGCCGGTGTGGCGCTCTTCGTACCGCACGATATCGCCGCCATCCGTGCCGCTTTGGCTATCGGCATGGTATTGATCTACTTTGTCTACGTCATGGTGACACTGCGTGCTTCAACGCAGTTGGTCAAGGACGGCCACGGCACTGCAGCGGAAGGCAAAATGCTGCTCACCCGCATCGGCCTGCCACAGAACATGCTGGTCATTCTGCTTCAGTTGCTGCTGGGTATCGGGCTGCTGATCGCCGGCGCCAAAGGCTTTATCAACGGCGTGCAGGAAGCGGCGGCAATTCTCGGCATTTCGGCCCTGTTGCTGTCGTTGCTGATTATCCCCATCGCCACTGAGTTGCCCGAGAAAGTGAACAGCATTCTATGGATACGCCGCCACAAGGACACACTGGCGTTCGGCAACATTACCGGTGCGATGGTGTTTCAAGGCACCTTGCTGCCCGCCATCGGCATCATGCTCACGCCGTGGACGCCGCAAATTGAAGTTTTGTTGGGCGTAGTAATTACATTCGTCGCTGCATTGTGGTTGCGTGTGGTGCACGCCCGTGGTCAGTTACGCGTGTGGCACCTGTGCGTCAACGGAGCTCTGTATGTTCTTTATTTGGCGATTGTGTTGACCTAATTCCATTGCCAATTTAAAACGCTACGTGGTTGCACCGCCTTGTCGTGCAACTGCACTGTCTGCGGCAGGGCGCCAGTCTCATATTAAATTGGCAATGGAATAACCCATCAGCCGAGCGACCGGCGACACAAACCCACACCTGTTCAGAGTCCGTCGCGCGCCACCGGTGGCTCGGGCTTCCGGTCCGACAGATCCTCGAAGCCGGTTTGACATTGCCCGCCCCCTTCAAAGCGACTGGTGAACTGGTAGGTACGACCCGCATCCAGCTCCATACGAAAACGACGCACGTTTTTGGCTACCGGCGCTTCACTCAGCGACGCCCGCCACTCACATACCGCAGTCACCATGTGACTGCCGGGCGCTACCGTAATAGACGCCGGGTACTGATTGAACACATTACGCAACTCGCGCGCATCAAGCTGGGTGAAGTACACCGCCTGTATCAGGCCATCACTGATCAGCGGTACACGCATCCCCACCAAGGTGGCATCCTTACCACCGCCGAGCGTAAAGCCAGTTGCGGTGCAACCCGCAAGTAATACACACAAAAATACACTTCGTGGTAGCCACATCGGTTTGCTCTCCATCTAACTTTGCCAGCAGCATTTCAATATGGGCACTTCTATAAAATCCATATTTCATCTTAAAAGTAACGCATGATGCCCCAATTAATTTGGTTTTGGATAGTGTTTGGCCGACCTTTCGCGCTAGCGTTTTTTCTCGATATTCTTCCACACGGTTAGCGCAGTAACCGGCGCTTGCGTTTATTTGCCCGCGTCTTGCCGTTGTTTCACGGTTAAATCCACCATGGTGGTTTCGCACAGGCCCCGGCCAACTAAGCGACTGCTGAAATCGTATTCGTGACCCAGAACAAACCGTTGTTTAATGCGGTGGGCGACGGTCACGAACGGACCATCCGACATGGAGGCCGCCCACTCGCAGGTGACTACCAGCGTGTGATAGCCCGGCGGCACGTAGATATCGTGCGGATAATCCGACCAGCGGTCGCGTAAATCCAATTTGTCGAGTTGGGAAAAATATACAAATTCTACGCCTAACTCCCGAATAATCGCGCGTCGGCCCACCAAGTGCGCGGATTTATCAGCGGATGTGTCGTAGGGACTGACCGACATGCACCCTGCCATCATCAACCCGATACTAAGAAAGCCAACCATCTTACCCACAACCGACATCCGCGCAGCCTATCTAGCCCTGGCCTGCGATTATCGCAGATTCTCGAACGCGGCGCGGAACAGCGCTTTGCCGTCGCGTTCGACGATCTCACCGTGCGAGAGAATGATGCGGTCGAAGTCCCAGCGCAGAATGCGGTCGACCGAGGCGCGAAATGCAACTCGGTCCTGAATGAAATGCTGAAAAATACGAGTGGGGGTCAATCGCTGCCAGGCGCCGTTGAGCGTGAAAAACAGCCGCGTCCACAACGCGCCTTCGCGAATGTTGAAACATAAATCGGTCAAGATCAGCGTGCGCGTGGCCGGGTGAAAAAATACCATCTCGTTCAAATCCGGAATGCCCTGCACTTCGTGCTGCTCCATCTGCGCGTGCCACTCCTTGGGCGGCATCTGGCTCAAGGTCGTCGGTAATTTACTGCCCGGCGCATGCAGCGGCATCCCCACCGGCGCGTAGTGCACCGCCTGCGGATGCGCGGCGATCCATTCCGATAAATACAAACGATGCATTTTGCTGGGCGAAACAATCGAGCGCACCGAACCCAAGGTTGCGATCTGCGCGGCGAGGTTCTCACCATAACGTACCGGCGAATGCAGCCAGAGCTCGTTGTCATTGATGTGGACGATGGTCATACGGATGCCCAACTCGGCGCCGTATAACGCAAAGGACTGCTCAACGACATACAGCCCGTCTTGAAGTAGCTTGATGGTGTAGGTGACCATGCGATAGACAAGCTCGGTGGCAAACGACGCAGGCGATGCTACGGCATGCTAGTCATGCACTCAAGCGGGCTAGCCGCCTGTCGGACTTACGGATGGCGGGGCAGCTAGACTACAGGCGGGTTATTCGGTTCCGAGGGAATCTGTTTGCATTCAAGAAAAATGCGCTTGTCGCAGCGCTTGCAAAGCTCGTGGTCGAGCTTGGTAAAGATGGTTTGGATGGCCTGCGCCTTGGAGCGATAAATGTTTTCCGGCCCAATCGTCGACATGTATCCGCTGCGCTCGAACATCTTGCGCACCTGATCTTTCATCTCGTAGAAATACAGGCCGCCGCCGATGACGCGCCGCCGCGTCGCCTCCTGCACAAACATTTCGGTACCGGCAATATCGGCAAAGTTGATGCTCCTGCCAATCACCAGCACGTGCTTTTGCGGCGAGCTGCCATCGCCGATATTTTGCAAGCTCTCCTGAATATAATTGACGGCCCCGAAGAACGCCGAGCCGTCGATGCGGATGATTTTCAACTGCGGGCATTCGGGCAATTGCGGATCGGCCACCAGCGTGCGCTTTTCCGTGCTGGGATCCGGCACTTTCGACACGATGCGCGGTTGCGAAGTGCGCTTCAGGTACAACACCAGCGACAGGATCACACCCACGTAGATGGCGAATTCAAGATTCAAAAATAACGTGGACAGAAACGTCGTCGCCAGCACTGCGGTTTCCGCACGGCTGGTCTTAAAGATGATCTTGATGTGTTTGAAATCAATTAGTCCCCAAGCGACCAGAAACAGAATACTGGCCATTGCCGCAATCGGCAGATACGCGGCCAGCGGCGCAACCAGCAGCAGAATCCCCGCGAGAAAAAACGAGGCCAGGATGGACGCAAGCGGAGTTCTCGCTCCGGCCTCGTAGTTCAGACCACTGCGGTTGAACGAACCGCTGGAGGCGTAGCCGGAAAAAAAACTGCCGGCGAGATTCGACAAGCCTTGGCCGATAAATTCCTGGTTACCGTCGATGCGCTGATGCGAGCGAATCGCGATGGCGCGCGAAATCGACACCGCTTCGGTCAGCGCAAGAATCGCCACAGCCAAGGCGGAGGGCGCCAGTTGCTGCAAAGTCGCCGGCGAAAAATCCGGCATCGACAACGGCGGCAAGGTGCCGGGCAAGGAACCGAGCGTGCGGATGTGTGTCACATCGACGCCAAACATCATGTTCACGGCCAGCGCGACCAGACTGCCAAGCAACATTGCGACGATCATGTAGGGAAACTTGGGGGTGAGTTTCTTCGCTAGAATGCCGCTCGCCAAGGTCACCACACCGACCGCCAGTACCCACGGCTGGATATCGCCGAGCTGCGTGAGCATGGCACGCATGGTTTGATAGAAAGAACTGCCCTGCGCGATGCTGATGCCCAGAAAATTCTTGAACTGGCTCGACGCAATCAGGATCGCGGCGCCTGCCGTGAAGCCGATCACGACCGTGTGCGAGATGAAATTCACCAGCACACCCAGACGCGCAAGGCCCATGATGAGCTGCAAAGCGCCGACCATAAAAGTCAAGGTCAGCACCAAGGAAACGTATTGGGCACCGCCCGGCTCCGCCATTGGGCTGATGGCGCCGAACACCACAATTGAAATCGCGGTCGTAGGACCGGACACCAGATGCCACGACGACCCAAACAAGGCGCCGATAATCGCGGGCACCATCGCCGCGTACAGACCATATTCGGGCGGCATACCGGCGATGGTCGCGAACGCCACCCCTTGCGGCAAGACGATAATCGCGCCCGTTAAGCCAGCTAACAAGTCGGCACGCAGCGTCGCACGGGTAAACAGACCGCGCCATAACAAAAAGGGCAACACACGTGCCCAGGAAAATGTTCGGGGAGAGGGCGTCATTCTTCGTAGTCGTCCAGCGCGGTCAACACATTAGCGTTTTGGGCAGACTGGCTTTGTTGGAAGCCATGGGAATCCTTGGGGGCTAAACAGGCGACGCCATTGTGCCGCACGCACAGCTTAATTCCATAGTGCTTTTGGGATAGCGGAGCATAGGAACGAAAACTCGTCTTCCGTTTAACCGGGGCGCGCTCAAAACCCAAATGCTTTTTTTTGGAGAACCAGGGTGTAGGGGAATAATTCGCTCATTAATTTAATTGTCACGCTCCACGCCTTCCTGCCCTTTGCAATCGAGCAAATGTTATTCCGGCAGCGCCGCCAGCGCGGTGTTGCCGCCCACCGCCGAGGTATTCACCGTGAGCGTGCGCTCGGTGGCGAAGCGCTGCAGATAATGCGGGCCGCCTGCTTTGGGGCCGGTGCCGGACAAGCCTTCGCCACCGAAGGGTTGCACGCCGACCACGGCGCCGATCATGTTGCGGTTGACGTAAATGTTGCCGACGTGCACGCGGCTTGCGATGTGGCGCACACGTGCGTCGATGCGGCTGTGGATGCCCAGCGTGAGGCCATAACCGGAGGCGTTGACGGCGTCAATTACGGCATCGAGGTGGTTTGCGGCGTAGCGCACGACGTGCAGCACCGGACCGAACACTTCGCGCGGTAACAGGTCGAGGCGTTCGATCTCGAACACGGTGGGGGCGAAGAAACTACCGTGTGCAGTGCCGGCAGGCAATTCAAGCCGCCGCAGCAGCCGTGCGTTGAGTGCCAGGTATTGAACATGTTGCTCCAGTGTCGCACGTGCCGCCGCGTCGATCACCGGACCAATGTCGGTGGCCAGCCACTGCGGATCACCGACCACCAACTCGCCCAGCGCCGCGCACAGCAACTCAAGCACGCGCGGCGCGATTTCTTGCTGCAGGAATAACACGCGCAGCGCCGAACAGCGTTGCCCGGCGCTGTTGAACGCCGACGTCAGCGCGTCGAGCACCACTTGTTCGGGCAACGCGGAGCTGTCAGCCAGCATCACATTTTGCCCGCCGGTTTCGGCGATCAGCGGAATGATCGGTCCGGCGCGCTGCGCCAGCGCCTGCGCGATCCACACGGCGGTGTCGGTGGAGCCGGTCATGGCCACCCCATTCACGCGCGCATCGCGCAGCAGCACTTCACCCAACTCGCGCCCGGCGCCGGGTAGAAACTGCAAGGCGTGCGGCGCAATGCCGGCTGTGTGTAGCACGCGCACGGCGTGCATCGCCACCAGCGGCGTTTGTCGGGCGGGTTTGGCGATGACGGTGTTGCCCGCCGCAAGCGCCGCGACCACTTGGCCTACGAAAATCGCCAGCGGAAAATTCCACGGGCTGATGCAAACGAACACGCCGCGTCCGTGCCAGCTCAAGGCATTGTGCTCGCCGGTGGGGCCGGGCATTGACCGGGCATGCGAAAACTCCGCGCGCGCTTGCGCGGCATAATAGCGACAGTAATCCACCGTCTCGCGGATCTCGGCCAGCGCATCCGGTACCGTCTTACCGGCTTCGCGCACCAGCAGCGCCAATAACGCTGCGCACTGCTGTTCAAATAATTCCGCCGCACGTTCCAACTGCATTGCGCGCTGCGGTGCGGGCGTGGCCGCCCACGTTGCCGCATAACGCGCCGCAGCAGCGAGTGCCTGGCGTGCGACTTCGGTGCTGGCTTCCGTGACGCTACCCACCACTTCGCGTTGATCGGCCGGGTTACGAATGCCGTGGGTATTCCCCGAAGCGGGCTCACCGTCCAGCAGCGGCGCCGCACTGGGCGCGGCGGCACTGCCCGATTGCACCGCCGCCGCCAACGCGGCAAGCGCTATTTCATCGTGCGGATTGATGCCGTGTGAGTTAGCGCGCTGCGGCGCGAAAATCGCTTGCGGCAACGGAATACGCGGGTGCGGTTTGCGCGCCAAGTGATGGGTCTTGGCGACCGGGTCTGCGATTAAGTCTTCCACCGGCACTTTGGCGTCTTCGATGCGATTGACGAACGAGGTATTGGCGCCGTTTTCCAGCAAGCGTCGCACCAGATACGGAAGTAAATCTTCGTGACTGCCGACCGGGGCATACACGCGGCAGGCGACCGCCTGATTTTCACGGTACGAGCTCAGCAGCGTCTCGTACAGTGCCTCGCCCATGCCATGCAAACGCTGAAATTCAAACACCCGCCCTTGCGCCAGCACCAAAATGCTCGCCACCGTGCGCGCATTATGCGTGGCGAATTGCGGATAAAACGCATCCGGCGCATCGAACAACAAGCGCGCGCAGGCCAGATACGACACGTCGGTCGACGACTTGCGCGTGAACACCGGATAACTGTCAAGCCCGCGCTCCTGAGCGCGCTTGATCTCGCTGTCCCAATACGCGCCCTTGACCAGCCGCACTGGAATGCGGCGTTGCTGTGCGCGCGCCAACGCCACCAGCCACACCAGCACATGGCTGGCGCGCTTTTGATAAGCCTGCACTGCCAAGCCCAAACCATGCCAGTCGCCCAACGCCGGATCGGTAAACACCGCCTCGAAAACATCCAGTGACAATTCCAGACGTTCCGCCTCCTCGGCATCGACCGTCAGGCAGATGCCGGCAGCGCGCGCGGCGTAGGCCAATTCTTTTACACGCGGCACGAGCTCGGCCAGCACCCGCGTGCGCTGCGCCAGCTCGTAGCGCGGATGCAAGGCTGATAACTTTACTGAAATACCGGGACGCGCAAATTCGTCGACATCCGGCGCGCAGGATGCGCCGATGCGCGTGATCGCCTGCCGATACGCTTCGAAATATTTTTGCGCGTCGACGCTGCTCAGCGCAGACTCGCCGAGCATGTCGAAGGAATAACGGTAACGTCGGTTCGCATCGTCATGGCTACGTGCCAACGCGGCGTCAATGCTGCGACCCATCACAAACTGTTGCGCGAGAATGCGCATGGCTTGTTTCAGCGCGGCGCGAATCAGCGGTTCACCACTGCGCAGCAATAATGATTTCAGAACATCGACCACATTCAGTGCCGGGTCTTGATCCAACTGCACCAGCCTGCCGGTCAGCAGCAACCCCCAGGTGGAGGCGTTGACCAACAACGACGTGCTCTGACCCAAATGGCTTTCCCAGACACCACCGCTCAATTTGTCTTGAATGAACTGGTCGGCAGTGTGCGCATCGGGAATGCGCAACAAGGCTTCCGTCAAGCACATCAACACCACGCCTTCTTGCGACGACAAATCGTATTCGCGCAGGAAGGCGTGCGCGGCGCCGGCCACACCCTGGCCGGCGCGCACCTTCGTTACCAGTGCGCGCGCCTGCTGCGCAATGCGCTGCAACTGCACGTCACTCATACGCGCCACCGGCAGCAATGCGTCGAGCACCTGCGTTTCGTCGGCAAGAAACGCGCGTGTGATCGCAAAGCGTAGTGCATCGCGGATGGGTGGTGCGTGGGCAAAAAGCATGCGCTCGTGACCTGTCAGAAACAGCGCGGCGCGCTGCCCCTAAACATAGTGTAGTAGCACCCTGATGCGCTCGCGAATAACCCGAGAAATTATCTACTCCTGCCGGGCGGCCCGCGATGCGCGTTAGCGTTGTGCGAGCGGCTCCTAGCCATTGCCATGGCGAGGAGTTGCAGGCAGCCCGGCGACAAAAGACGCCGCTTTCATGTTCCCGAATTTGCCAAGCACTACACCCGCCACCGAACTGTGCTGTTCTTTGCAATTTTGAATCTCTCGAATAAAACAGGAGAAAATTGAAAAGATGAAATGGAGTCTCGATCTTTTGGTCAGTAAAATGCCGTGCATAGTGACGTCGGACAAAGCAACCGTGTTTCGCTTTAACACCAGTACCGGTGTGCCGGGAGTCATTAATTTGAGATGTTTAATTACTACGGAGATGCTTTGCTATGAACAAGATTTCAACTTTGATACTGATAGGGTTACTGATTGCAGGTTGTAGTCGCGGCGGTAATGACACGCCCGACAACGGCGGTGGCGGCGGTGTCGGCTTAACAGTCAACTCGGCACCGACCGCAGCATTGTCGGGATCCCAAGCCAATGCAGCCGCATTGGCTGCTGAAATCCAGGAGGATGTTCCCGATCTGGTTTCGCTGGCCTCGGCAAAACTTCCTGGCGGCATCAATACACTACCGGGTGGTGTGGTCACGACCTTGCAATGCTCGTCGCTCGGCCAAGGCGGCAGCGGTACGTATTCGGTCGACAGTAATATTGGTAATGGCGGGCCTACCACCGGTTCGACAATAACCGCCACCTATAGCAACTGCACGTTCTCCTCCGGCGGATCGACCTCTACGATCAATGGGTCAATGACTCTCACGTACATACGCTATAACAGTGCCCAGGATTTTGCGATGTCCACCAAGTACACCAACCTCACCATGACCTTTGCCAGCTCCTCGTATAACTATACTTACGGACCGATGAACGGAACCTACACCATCGATTTCGCCAATGGCGTATACAGCTTCAGTTCCATATTGGCGAATGGCGGAGCCTCGAATATTTCCAGCTCTAACATCGTTACCATCGGTAACGCGACAACTATCAGATCAGCGACCTATGTGTATAACTCGACCAGTGCGGGTGGGATCATCAAGGTGGTGTTCAACAACTGGCAATATGACACGACGACAGGACGTGCGGTGAGCGGTTCAATCACCGTAACGGGCGCAAACGGCAACAGCGTGAAGATTGACGCCACCGGAAGCGGCTATACCGTCACCTACACCGTCAACGGCGCCGTTACGGCGTACACGGTAAAGTACTAAGCTACGGTTACGCGTTAAATAAAATCTAGTAACGTCAGCATTCATTAAGGTCGGGGTACCCCGACCTTAATTTTTTATATTCCTTACAGTGATACCCATGAGCAAAATGGTCAGCGCACACGCCGGAGCTGTATTGTGCGTCGCGATTTTTCCTGGACTGTTTACGGTGCCAGGCATTGCATCAGCGCAGGAGCTGAGCTTCGCCGCGTTCGTGGAAGCGGCGGGCTACCGCTCCGACGAATATCGATTTGGCACGCTGTTTAACCGGGAAAACGGCACATTGACGGGGTCGTATCTACGCGCGGGCTACATCAATGGGCCATGGCATAGCGTCGTCGAGCACAGAAATATATTCGGCACCCTTGACTACCAGGGTCAAACCCAATTTGGCGTTCCCATCGCATCGCAAACCGGTTTGAAATATTCTCAGTCCGGAATATGGGCCGCCTATCAACCGGGGAACACACCGTGGTATGCGGGGATCGCACTACGCTCGCGCGCGCTTGACCGGCGGATTCATGCAACGCCGATTACACAAGCACTGCATGAAACCCTGCGGCAAACGGAATGGGGACCAGTCGTCGGCGCGGCCTGGAATCCAACGCAGAATATTTCCTTGTCGGTACAATTCATCGCGCTGATCACGCAGCGCTCAACCCTTGATGTCGATTTCTTGGGCAGCTACGACTCGGGCAGGTTAGCCTTGCCGCGCAACGCAAGTCGCGATCTACAAATCGCGTTGCGCTACCGCGTCAATTCGTCTTACTCGTTTGCGATGGAAGTTTGCGGTCAACGATTTACTCCTGAAAAGTCATTG
Organism: Gammaproteobacteria bacterium; assembly: GCA_031363085.1. Classification (GTDB taxonomy): domain Bacteria; phylum Pseudomonadota; class Gammaproteobacteria; order SG8-11; family SG8-11; genus UBA6921. The sequence goes on along the minus strand of JANLTU010000251.1, from coordinate 14,260 downwards.
CCCGCCCCGCTCACAACCCACGGGATACCCGTGGGGCTGTACAACTATCCCGGCAGTACGCAGAAGCTTTGGACACTGGGTGCCGGTGCCGTAATCCACTGGTAGCGCTGGCACGCGTCACTTTGTTGCACGCCGCGCTACACCCGCGCGACCACCAGCGGCACATACAACTCGTCGGCGGTCAGGCCGCCATGCACGCCGATTTGTGAGAAGGGTTTTTCACCACGCAGCAAGTCGCTGATCACGTAGTTGTCTTTCATCAGCAATAAATAATCGCCGATGCGGTCGTACAGGTGCGGGTGCGGGGTGCCGGTACCAAACATATTTTCGGCAATGGCCTGTTCAGCGGTAATCATCCAGCAATATTCGGACAATTCCTGCGTGACATAACTTTCGAACTGGGCGACGCGTGCCGGGCGCACGTAGCAATAGGCCACGCGCGGTTCGCCGCATAACGGCAGCGCAAGGGTTTCGGCAAAGCGCGGATGCGACTCCAACGCGATGGTGTGCGCGGGCGTGGTGTCGATCAAGCCATGATCGGCGCAAACCAGCAACAACGTATCAGTACCGGCCAGCGATTCCGTGAGTACCGAAAAACAAATATCAAGCTTGGTGAAATGCGCTGCCGCCTGCGCGCTGCCAACGCCGTGGGTGTGGCAGATGCTGTCGAACTCCGGCCAGTATGCGTAAATGTATTTGGCTTCCGGCTCACGCACAGTCTGCTCAATGAGCGCCAAATATTCGTCGAGACTTTCATACGCACGCCGCTGCGCCGAACGCGTGGTGGCCAGACTAAACTCGGAATTCACAATGCGCTGCGTCGTCACTACGTATGAAGGTCGCGTGATGCGCTCGCAGGTGGAACGCAGGTGGAACACATCGGCCGTGCTGCTCTTCGCCGCGCTCAACGACGCCCCGCCGTAACGCGGTTGAAACGGCAAGATTGCCGTGACCACGCCGATCTCTTTCAAAAACATGAACCAGCCGGTGAGCCCGTGCTGTTGCGGCGCAAGCCCGGTTAAAAATGTCGTGATTGCGCTCGCCGTGGTGGTCGGGAACACCGACGTGACGCGTGCACGCAGGTGGCGGCGCAGTGTGCTGGCGGGGTCACGCGTCATCAAATAGTTGTAGCCCAAGCCGTCGAGCACCAGTAGCACGACGTTGCGCGCTTGCGCGATTTCTGCGGCCGGTAATTGCGGAAAAATATTGTAAGGCGCCTTGCCGCCCAACCCGGCAATCAGTGAACTCATTACGTTAGCAATGCTGCCGCTGTGATAATCAGGCTTGAGAATTTTGGCGTCCATGCAAGCACCTTGTGTTGAAGCGCCGTCCTGAGCGCGATGTTTCGGGAAACGACGAAGCGGTACGACTACTTCTTTAAGTCCGTTGCGCAACGAAAGCCCAGATCGGCGAGAGTTGAATCCGGACTCAGATTAAAACGATACGCGCCGCGTTGAAACAGTTTAATCGCGTAATGGCCTTCACGCCCCCACGCGGCGCCACGAATAACTTTGTATTTGGTGCCAAAGTCGTCGCTCTTGTAATCGGAACCCGGATACGGTTTATACCAGTCCTCGACCCATTCCGAAACATTGCCCGCCAAGTCGTACACATCGAACGGTGATTTGTCGGACGGGTAGGAACCGACTGGCGCTACGCCGTCGTCCCAGGACTCATCGCCACTGTTGCTCTTGCCGGCCGCCCATTCGTTGCCCCACGGAAACTCGTTACCCTGCGTGCCACGTGCGGCTTTTTCCCATTCGATTTCGGTCGGTAGGCGCTTGTCAGCCCAACGACAGTAGGCATCGGCATCAAACCAACTGACGAAAGTGACCGGCAGTTTGTCCATCAACACCAAACGGTCTTTCACTGCCTTAAGCAACTGCTCCTTGTCCATTTTGGTGGCGTCAATGTCAAGATGGAACACCTTGGCAACGAGCTTACGCAACTGTTCGACGTCGAGCGGCGCGAGCTTTTCCAGTTTCATGCTCAGGATGTAGCCGCCGTCGACCCACACGGTCGGCGGCGCATGCTGCGCTTTCTGCACGAACTCGCGATATTGCGCATTGCTGACTTCAAATTGATCGATGGCGTACGCAGACGTTTTGACTTTGCGCTGCGGATGCTCATCAAGGTACCACGGCTTGGCATTGCCGAATTCTTTGCCGACCTGCGCTTCACCAGTGTTGTTGCTGCCCATGATGAACTCGCCCGCCGGCACCTGCACCATTCCGGGCGCCACGCGGGGCGCTTCGGCAGCGTAAGCGTTCAGCACAACCCCACAACACAAACTCAGCAATACACGACGCATACAACAGTCTCCCGAATTATCCAGCATCTTTGGCGCACCGAAAGCCAAAGCTTTTGTTCCTGGTGCTTTTTAAAAAGAAGGCACGATTATAGGCGGGCGCAGAAATGCCGCATTGGTAAAACGAACAGTCCCACCACGAGCCGCCCTTGAGGGTCTTGTACACTTCGCCGTAATTTTCCGACGGCCGGGTATTGCCCGGATAAGCGCGATACCACGACGCCGTCCACTCCCAGACGTTGCCCGACATGTCGTACAGTCCATACGGGCTTTTGCCGTCTTCGAAAGCCCCCACCGGTGCGGTGTCGCCGGCCTGCTTGAGCGCGGTCCAACGTACCGGCCCGTTAGATTTGTTGAAATCGAATTCGTTACCGTAAGGATAATTGCGTCCGTCGCTGCCCCGCGCGGCTTTTTCCCACTCTTCGTCGCTGGGCAAGCGCTTGCCCGCCCACTTGCAATAGGCTTCGGCGTCAGTCCATGACACATAAACAACGGGGTGATCCACCTTGCCTTTCGGATAACTGCGGTTTTCAAACAACTGCGGCGATTTATAGTTGGTCGCGTCGATAAATTTTTTGTACTGCGCGTTGGTCACTTCGTATTTGTCGATGTAAAAGGCGCCGAGCGTGACTTTATGTTCAGGGCCTTCGTCCGACAGACGCGTGTTGGTCCCCATCACAAACTCGCCGGCTGGGATCAACGCCATCGCGTTCGGTTCGGCGCCGATGCGCGTGTCGTCGTAATACATGGTGACGCTCATGCCGAGGCCGGCTTCATTCTTGGTGGGCAGCAGCGGCTCCGACGTTACCGCCTTGCTCTCCTCCTGCGCGACTTGCACTGCGTCCGGTAAGCGCAGCGCATCACCGTGGCACTCGCGACACTCGGCAAGCACGCTACGCGCCAACACCAGCGGCTGACCGACATGGCATGTGGCGCAGCCCTGCGGGCCACCGTGTGCACCCACAAGCCGCACATGGGGCAACGCGGCGTCGGCAAACACCGTCACCGCGCTCAACAGTATGCAACTCATCAAGAAAAGTTTTAATCGGAGCACGCAAACAAATCCAAAGACAGCCGCATCCTGCGGCGGGCATGCAGTATAACGATTAGATCAAGGCGAACAAAGCGGAGTGAACTTGGTAATACGCTCCCGTCTCGAACGACGGCGCGGGGGGAGCGCCTGCGTTCGAGACGCAGCAACGAGCGACAGCTACAAAGGCTTATTCATGGGTCATGACGTCATACACAATGCTGCCGATAATGATCGCACCCATTCCAAGAACGACGAATAACATGGTGGCTTCTCCTTAAGAATTGTTCCGGTGTGTAGTTTTGGTTACACATCAATCTCCGACTGCGGTACTCAGATACTGATGCATCCCAGATACATTTTAATAACAGGCATTATCCATGTCAATATTAAGTTAATTATTGAGAGATTTACTAGGGAAATACTGCTTACATTCCGTTCGCATTGAGCGGTTAGCGGTTAGCAGCGAGTAGGACTATCCAATCCCATAGAACCTGAATTGCGCTGCTGTGTAACCTGTAAGCGCGCGGGGAGCATAGCCCGAAGTGCATTGCACTCACTTGTGTGTCGCTGGTGTACTTGGAGCTGATAGGAAGACTCTCAGATAGAGACTAAAGATTGACCGCGCCAGGGATTGTCTTTACCCTTATCTGCCGTTAAATCCGTTTTTTAACTTAATCTGATAGGGGGAGTGTTATGGAACTTGCAATTATTTTCTTCGTTTGTCTGTTCAGCTTGGCCTTCACGGGCATGGTATTCGGCCAGTAATCCAAGAATTAGAAATCAGTCGTTACGAATTCCAGCACGACCGTATCAAGCCAGATGTGACTTCGTCCATCTGGCTTTTTTTATCGCCGCGAACAGGGCAGTCTGGGCGATGCGCTCGGATTACGATGTTTGGTTACTTGCTTCCAATTCCACCGGTGGATTTTGCCGCGCTGCTTTTTGTTTCTGTGCATCGTAACGCGCGTCGGCTTTTTTCAGCTCGAATATAAGCTGGTCCAGAAATGCCTTGGTGTCTAATTCATTTTTACGTTCCGCGTTGCCAAGCTTGGTGGAGTTCGCCCAGATTCTTGTCCAGTGTGCAGCTTGCGCACGATTCGCTTTTACACCCTTGCCGCGTTCGTACATCCAGGCCACCGTGTGTTGTGCCTGAGCGTGTCCCTGTTGCGCTGCACGCAGATAATAGTTGAACGCTTGCGCGTCATTCGGCGCTACGCCGTAGCCGAATTCGTACATGAAGCCGAGGTTGTAGGTGGCTTGCGCGTGACTCAGTTTGGCAAGCGCAAGCCACTGCTGTAAAGCCTGGGTGTAATTACCCGCTTGGTAAGCTTCTATGCCGTTGTCGTATTCATCCGCAGATGCGGCGAGTGGCTCAAGAGCGGGGAGAATCAACGAAAAAATTGCAAGTAACCCGGGGTGCTTACACACAAGCGAGGCTCCTTCACAGTGGCGTGATGGGGCTCATGTTGATAAATTCGCTTAGGCTACGAGCGCAAGAATTTTAGATCATGGTATAAATATTTAAAGGGGGGCGCTTAAGAGTTGAATGCTCCACCGCTTACGGATGGGGTAATTTTTTAGTCGGCACTTCTATGTGAGTTCCCATACCCCTTTTGAGTTTCGGCGCACCCAGCGACCACCGTCACAACGCTCGATCCCTGAGCTCAACCTTGTCACCCACATGAAGAGTGCCCCCGCAGCCGGCGGTCATCATCGCAATTGCAAACGTTGGTTTTTCACACGGAAAAACCTCGCGCAATGTTTTCATGATGGTCAAGTCGCGCTGCCCGGTGCGCGGATTAACGTGCGTGGCAAGACAGCGGTCTTTTGCGTTCACGACTTCGAAGTTGACTTCACCGATGCGAATACTTCCGCCTATCCAGCCTTGCTCTTCCCACGCCTCCAGGCCGTCCAGGGCGATATTTGAACGGAACCGATGTTCGCTGAGATCGGGAACACCGACCGCCGCCGCTACCGTCGCAAGACTCGGACGCCCGTGCAGGGTCACATACCCTTCCTCGTCGTCTTGATAACGCGGCGTAATTCCATCACCAACAATCCGCAATGGAAGTCGATCCGGGCGCGAGGACAGCGGATTTGCTTCGAGGCTGAGGACATATTCCGCAATGGCTGAGGCGAAATGCCTGCGCCCCGCGCTATCCAGCACAGCGTCAACCAGAACTTCGCCCTGCCGGCTGATGCGAAGCCGCTGCATTTCGTGATTGAACTCCATTTGAAGCCGTGCCAGCCCAGGTGTATTTACCAGTGCGATACATTCATGCTTCGTGCCCCAGGCATCGTCTGGAACCGCCGCATTGGCAAATCGAACCCCCAGAACCCGGTCCCCCGCGATTCGCCCTCCCTCCAGCACAGACAAGGTTTCGCACTGCTCAGCAGTGAACCCCTTTACGGGATAACGATACAAAGCGGCAACGTGCATTCGTAACACTCCTCATCTAAAAAACTGTGGAAAACCTCCGCTTTCAGTCTAATCGTAGCGTTAGGCTCAAGGGATCCGCAGCTTAAAACTATATTTAGCAACCACGCACCCGTCACGTTTTTTTTCAGTCGTTGACACTGAATTGCTTCAGCGGCTAGAGTCCACACCTCATTACTACAGGTTCCCCGCGACCTTACGTCGACGGGGTTAAACGGGAAGCCGGTGCGTTCATCACGAACTACCCCGGCGCTGCCCCCGCAACGGTAAACGAGTCAACGATCCGCCGCACGCCACTGTGTTGAAAAACATGGGAAGGCGCGGATCGCGGGAGAGATTCCATTTCCAATTCAAATCGAGACTAGGCGCTCCGCCACAGACAGTGCTGTAGCACGAGGTGGAGTAACGACGTATCGACTTGAATTGGAAATGGAACCCTCCCGCTCGTGAGCCCGGAGACCGGCCTGTGCATGTTACGTCGGGTATCGCGGAGGGCGATGCCACGGGTGCAGCCTGCTGTTTCGCTCCCGTTTTGCTCCTCCGTGTACTTCCGTCACTCAATCTAAAGTTGGATTGCGCGGGTGCGCGCGGGCGAAAAAATGCGGATGTTCACTTTGGCGACGGCTGATGCTGCTGTGCCTCTCAACGGTGTGGTGTCGCTATGAGCACGCGCCGCTGCCCGGCACTGCTGATCGGCGCCCCAGCCTCGGGTCAGGGCAAGACCACCGTCACGGCGGCGTTGGCGCGGCATCATCGCAACCAGGGCCGGCGCGTGCGGGTGTTCAAAACCGGTCCGGATTTTCTCGATCCGATGATTCTGGAACGCGCCTCGGGTCAGCCGGTGTACCAGCTTGACTTATGGATGGGCGGCGAAGCGCACTGCCGCGAATTGCTGTATCACGCGGCCGGCGAAGCGGATTTAATTTTGGTGGAAGGCGTGATGGGTTTGTTCGACGGCACGCCGTCGTCTGCCGATCTGGCAGAACAATTTGGTCTGCCGGTGCTCGCGGTCATCGACGCCAGTGCCATGGCGCAAACCTTCGGTGCCATCGCGCACGGCCTCGCGAGCTACCGTCCGCAACTGCGCTGCGCTGGTGTGCTTGCCAATCGCGTTGCCAGCGCCAACCACGCGGGCATGGTCGCCGAGAGTCTGCCACCCGGCCTGCGTTGTTTCGGCACTCTGCCGCGCGATGCGCAACTCAGCCTGCCGCACCGCCATCTTGGCTTGGTACAGGCTGGGGAAATCGACGATCTCGATGCGCGCCTGGAACGTGCTGCGGCAGCCTTGGCCGAAACCGGAACGATCCCGCTGCCTGAGGCTGTCGCCTTTGAAACGGGCGCAACCGAATCGGTGCCGACACTCTTGAAGGGCCTGTGTATCGCCGTGGCGCGCGATCACGCGTTTGCATTTTTGTACCGCGCCAATCTCGATCTGTTGCGAGCACTGGGGGCGGAGCTGGTCTTTTTCTCGCCGCTCGACGATGCGCGCTTGCCCGAAGCTGACAGCGTGTATTTGCCGGGCGGTTATCCCGAGCTGCATCTGCACCGGCTCGCCGCCAACAACGCCATGAAAATCGCGCTGCGCGAACATCATGCGCGCGGCAAACCCCTGGTCGCGGAATGCGGTGGGTTGTTGTATTTACTGGAATCACTCACCAACGCCGCTGGCACGCGCGCCGACATGGCAGGCGTGCTGCCCGGCCACGCGGTAATGCAATCCAAGCTGGCGAATTTGGGCCTGCAAAGCGTGGCGTTACCGGAAGGCATCTTGCGCGGCCACAGTTTCCATCACTCGCGCACCGAAACGCCGCTGGTGCCGTTCGCGCTGACCGAAGACAAGCGCGCGCGCGGACGTGCCGAAGCGGTGTATCGCCAGGGACGCCTGCAGGCGTCGTATCTGCATTTGTATCTGCCGTCGAATCCCGCAGCGGCGGCGCGGCTGTTCACGCCGTAAATCACGGGACTTTCCATTCACTCACTCAAACGGAGAACGTTATGCACCACACACCCGCACCCGGACACCTCACCGCAGCCAAGGCTGGCAAGGAATTGTTTGCGCATTCAACGACGCTCATGCACACCCTGCTTGCGGCCGTTTTCTTTTTGCTGCTGATGCAGGGCTTGCCGGCTGCCGAACCGTCGGCGTTGCACTTCGTCGGCGCCCTGCCGGTTTATCTGCTACTGGGTTTCATGCCCGTGCTGTTGGGTATGGGCTTGAGCTTGGTGTTGCAGGGCGGGCTGTTCGCGTCGGCTGATCTGTCGCAGCATGCGATAAATTCTTTGGCGCTGCTGCTGCCGCTGCTCACGGTGCATTACACTCGCGCGCGCAAACTCAGCAGCATGACCAATGGCCACCACATCCGCTGGCCCAGCATTCTGCAACTGGAGGCGATGTACTACGCCGGCGTAATCGGCATGCTCGGGTTGTGGCTGCTGCTGAGCGGCGCAACGCTGCCGCTTGCCGCCTGGGGAATATTCGCCGCCGCGTGTGTCACCGCCGCGACGCTCGAAGCGGCGTTCAGCTACTCCATGTTGCGGCTACGCAAATTACCAAAACACACCGCCCGCGCCTATTTTCCAAGCCCGTTGCGACGCACGCTAACACGTTCTCCGTCGCTTTAATCGTCATCCACATCCACCCACGTTAAGGAGATCAACATGTCTATCGAAGCTGGAATCATTAATCAAACCACCGCCATCTCGTCCCCGGTCTTGACATCTAAAGTGTTGCCCGCAATGTTCGCTGCCGTGCTCGGTCTGGCGCTGCTGTTCGCCGCAGGCTTCGCCGAAACCAAGACGCTGCACAGCACCACGCACGACACGCGTCACGCGACAGGTTTTCCCTGCCACTAGGCGCAAGGCAATAGCCATGCGCAAAGTTGCGTTCAAGACCATCATGATCCCGGCGGCGTTCAGTGGGCTGCTGGCCGGCGTGTTGCTCACGCTGCTCCAGCACCTGCAGGTCGTGCCCCTGATTCTCGAAGCCGAGGTCTATGAGCAGGCGGCCACAGCCGCGCATCCGGCGGCTTCCGCCGAGCATGAGCATGACGCCGGGCAGCCGCAGAACGGCTGGCAACGCAATGTGTTCACCACCGCCGCCAACGTCGTGGTTGCGTTGGGTTATGCGTTGTTGCTGGGTGCGGTGCTCACGTTGCGCGGCACGGCGCTCACTTGGCGTTCGGGATTGCTATGGGGGCTGGCGGGTTACGTGGTGTTCTTTGTTGCTCCTTCATCGGGGCTGCCGCCGCAAGTTCCCGGCGCGCAGGCGGCCGAGCTGGCGCAGCGGCAACTGTGGTGGGTCGCCACCGTGGGTTGCACTGCGGCGGGTTTGGCACTGCTGGTGTTTTCCGCGCGGCCAACGACCAAGCTGCTGGGTGTGGTGCTGTTGGCTGCGCCACATTTCATCGGCGCGCCGCAACCGGAGGTTCCCGGTGGCGTCGCCCCGGCCGAATTGGCGCACGCGTTCATCGTCGCAACCTTTATCGCGAACGCGATATTTTGGCTGGCGTTGGGCGGCCTGTTCGGCTTCTTTCAGCGCAGGTTGGCGCAGTGACGCCCGGCAAAGTCTGGTTCGTTGGCGCAGGTCCGGGTGATCCGGATTTGATGACGGTGAAAGGTCGTGACTTGATCGCGCGCGCCGGCGCAATCCTGTTCGCCGGTTCGCTGGTGTCGGCGACGGCCCTGCGCTGGGCCGACGCGGCTTGCGTGATCCGCGATTCCAAAGACATGGCACTTGAAGAAATCACCACGTGGTTGATCGAACAAGCGCAGCAACAGCAGACCGTGGTGCGTTTGCAAACCGGTGACCCATCGCTGTACGGCGCGTTGATCGAAATGGTACAGCCGCTGGATGCAGCCGGCGTCGACGTGGGCGTGGTGCCGGGTGTTTCCTCAGCTCTGGCTTCGGCCGCAGCGGCGGTGGAAAGCCTGACCTTACCCGAGATCACCCAGACCGTGATTCTCACCCGCGTCGAAGGCCGCACGCCGATGCCGCCGGGCGAATCGCTGGTCGAACTGGCGCGTCACCACAGCACGCTGTGTTTGTTTTTATCCATCACCTTGCTGGGCAAAGTGAAGAGCGAATTACTGGAAGCCGGTTGGCGCGAAGACGCACCGGTGCTGGTGGTGCAGAAGGCGAGCTGGCCGGATGAAGAATTGATCATACGTGGCACCCTGGCGGACATCCGCGAGCAATGCCGCGCCGCCAAGATCACCAGCCAGGCGATGATCATCGTGAGCCCGGCACTGGGCGCGCGCCATTGGCCGAGCTTGAAAAAATCCAAACTCTACGACGCCACGTTTACGCACCGTTTTCGGCGTGGCGTCAAAGCACAACCCGAGGAAACCGCATGAACGAAACTATTTTATTGGTCGGGCACGGTTCGCGCGACGCACACGGCAACGACGAAATCGAAGCATTCGCCGCGCAATGGCGCACGCGCCAACCGCAGTGGAACATCGAAGTATGTTTCATCGAGTTCGCCGAGCTGCTGCTCGACCAAGGTCTGGATCGCGCCGCGCGCCACGGCGGCAAGGTTATCGTCGTGCCGCTGGTGCTCAACGCCGCCGGCCATGTGAAAATGGAAATCCCGGCGCACATCGCAGAAGCGCGCGTGCGCCATCCGGCCGCTGAATTTGTCTACATGAAGCACCTGGGCGCCGTTGAACCCATTTTCCAACTGCTCAAGCGCAATCTGGGCCAGGTAATGAAATCCCTGGACATGCCCGACCCGCACACCACCGGCGTCATCCTGCTGGGGCGTGGCTCGTCGGACAAAGTCGCCAATGGTGAAGTCGCCAAGTTGGCGCGCTGGATGTTTGAAGAAACCGATCACGATCTCGTCGACATCGCCTTCACCGGCATCACTTGGCCGCGAGTGGAAACAGCGGTGCAGCGCCACGCCAAACTCGGCATGACGCAGATCGCCATCCTGCCCTATTACCTCTACACCGGCACCTTGATCGAGCGCATCAAGCGCCAGGTTGATGCATTACGCGCACAGTATCCGCAGCTTCGTTTTGGCCTTGCGAACTATTTTGGTTTCGAGAATGAAATCTTCACGCTGGTCGAGCAACGGGTCCGCGCCGCACGCGGCGAAGACGCAACCCCCGCAGCCGGAATGATGGAATGCGACGGCTGCAAATATCGCGTGGTGGCGGAAGAACATGGGCACGGCGGCCATAGCCATGACCACACCACAGCTTCGGCAGTGCACACGCATGCTGCGCATGACCACGCGCATCACGAGCACGAACACACGCATGGCGTCCCGGCATGAACAGCAACAGCGTCACCGAGCAACTCACGCGCGCCGGGCAAAGCATCGAGCGCGACTCCTTCGCTATCGTTGATCGCGAAGCCGGCACGCATCCCTACAGCGATGCACAATGGCAGGTCGTACGCCGTATGATCCATGCCACGGCGGATTTCGAATTCAGCGGCTTGACGCGCTTTCATCCGGGCGCCATCGCAGCGGGCATCCACGCGATCCAGCGCGGCGCGCCGCTGGTCGCCGACGTGGAAATGATTTTGGCGGGACTGTCGCAACCGCGCCTCGCGCACTTCGGCATTCGCAGCTATCAATACATCGCCGATGCCGACGTGATCGAACAAGCCAAAATTGCAAACACCACGCGCGCCGTGCAGGCGATGCGCAAGGCGCATGCACTCGGCCTATTGCAGGGCGCGATAGTTGCCATCGGCAACGCACCGACCGCGTTATTGGAAGTCGTCCGCTTGATTGAAGAAGAGGCACTGCGCCCCGCGTTGATCGTCGGCATGCCAGTCGGTTTCGTGTCGGCAGCGGAATCCAAAGAAGCGGCCAGTCGTTTGCACGATGTGCCGTGGGTTGTCACGAGCGGGCGCAAAGGTGGTTCGACGCTGGTGGTCGCGGCGATCCACGCGCTGTTGGCCTTGGCTGAGACGAGTGCCGCCGAGAAACAAGCCTAGGGAAATGCCGACTAAATCCATTCACATTGAGCTTGTCGAAATGCGCTCCCTGCAAATCAACGGGATTGTTGATAGCATCCAAAGAGTGCACACCATGATCGTAATTTGAGAGTGAACTGCGTATGGAAAAAATCATTCATCTGCATATCGAGAAACTGCCCGAGAGCATGTATTTAGCGACGTCCGACGAGGTGCCTGGACTTATTGCACCAGGACGAACCAGAGTATCTTTCCGCCGTCACCTCCAAGAGAAAGCGTCGCAATTCTTTAAACGATAAAATAACACAGGCGACGTTATTTGAGCTTGCGGGTATCAGAGTATTGAGGATCAAACAGCTAACGAGGTGCAATCATGACCACACTACAAGTCAAGATCGATCTACCTGACAGCTTGGCAAAGGAAGCAACCCGCCTGGGATTGTTGGAACCCCAAGCTCTGCAGGAACTGCTGCGCGATGCTGTGCGTAACCGCCGTCTCGCGCGTTTGGCGGAGGCCCGCCGCAAGATTGCTGCGGCCGGGATTCCGCCGCTAACGATGGAAGAGATTGAAGCCGAGATCGAATCCGAGCGCGCCGAACGTCATACGAAGAACGCCGACTAATGCGGCTGGTTCTCGACACCAACGTAGTCGCGTCGGGCCTGTTGTGGAACGGCGCGCCAGCACAATTGATTGATGCGGCTCGAACGGATGACATCGAACTCTTTTCCAGCCGTGTTTTGCTTGCGGAGCTCACGCGCATTTTGCGCCGTGCGAAATTTGGCAAGATCATTGCCGCCAGCGGCATGCTGCTTGATGAGCTGGTACTCGGTTACGCGGAACTGGTCACGCTCGTGGCACCTGTGGAGATACCACTCACGATCCTGCGCGACCCCGACGACGATCATGTCTTGTCATGCGCCGTTGCTGCGCACGCGGAATGGATCATCTCGGGCGATCACGACCTGCTGGATTTCAAAACGTTTCGGGGAATACCCATCGTCACGGCAGTACAAGCTGTGCAAATCATTACCGGTGCCTGATGCCTGATTCCATTTCCAATTTAAAACCATACGTTGTTGCCTCGCCTTGCCATGCAACTGCACTGTCTGCGGCATGGCGCCTAGTCTCGTTTTAAATTGGCAATGGAATTCATCGTATGAAGCATGCAAACAAATTCTTGGTATTGGGCGGCGGACTGAGCATGCTGGCCGCCTTGCTGCACGTTGGCATTGTCATTGGCGGTCCCGCTTGGTATCGCTTCTTCGGTGCCGGTGAAGAGCTCGCGGTCATGGCGGAGCAAGGTTCGTGGTATCCGGCTGTGCTGACTTTCGGCATTGCGCTGCTGCTGTTTGTTTGGAGCCTCTACGCTTTTTCGGGCGCGGGGCTGCTGCGCCAGAGACTCCCGTTTGTTAAAGCGAGCTTGGTTATCATTTCGGTAATCTATTTGCTCAGAGGTCTTGCGCTGGCACCTGCGTATTTAGTCAAGCCCGAGCTCGTCGACACTTTTTTGATTTGGAGTTCGCTGATCTGCCTGATGTACGGCGCGGCCTATGCCATTGGAACCAGGCAGGTATGGACGAGACTTTCAGAGTAATGGAAGAAAAGAAAAAAAAGGGTACGCGTAAAGGCTTTACCACCGGCGCCTGCTCGGCGGCGGCGGCCAAGGCGGCCACGCTCGGCTTGGTGACGGGGAGCGTGCCGGACGTGATTGAGTGCCGTTTGCCGAATGAGCAAGTGGTGAATTTCGCGGTGATTGAAGGCTCCTGCGAGCGTAATCACGCGCACGCGGTGGTCGTCAAGGATGCCGGCGACGACCCCGATTGCACGCATGGCGCGCATCTCACTGCCGACGTGCGCAAGTTATACGACTTGCCGGGACAAGTCATTCTCAAAGGCGGCGTGGGTGTGGGCACCATCACCCGCCAAGGTTTGGGCTTGGCGGTGGGCGGCCCGGCGATCAATCCGGTGCCACGTCGTAACATTGAAGAAAATGTGCGTGCCGCCGCCGGTGTGTTGCTGGATGCTTGCGGACTGGAAGTCATGATCTCGGTGCCCGAAGGCGAGCAGATGTCGAAGAAGACCCTGAATAGCCGCTTGGGCATCATCGGCGGCATTTCGATTCTGGGCACCACCGGCATCGTACACCCCTACTCCACCGCCGCGTTTCGCGCCAGCGTGGTGCAAGGGGTCGAAGTCGCCGCCAGTCAAGGTCTGGACACCGTGGTGCTGACCACCGGCGGGCGCACCGAAAAATTCATGATCCGCGAATTGTCTGAGTTGACCGAGACCTGCTTCGTGCAGATGGGCGATTTTTTAAAACCCGCGTTGGATACCGTGGTGAGCGCCGGAATAAAAAATGTCGTGATCGGCGCCATGGTCGGCAAGCTCACCAAGATCGCACAGGGTGAAACCATCACCCATGCCGGACGCGCTGCGGTGAGCACCGAGTTGCTGGCCGATATCGCCGCCACCATCGGCGCCGACGCGCAGACCTGTACCGACATTCGCAACGACGAAACCGCGCGCTACGCCAGCGAGCGCTTGGCGGAACT
>JANLTU010000247.1:0-3649 GCA_031363085.1 Gammaproteobacteria bacterium | reverse complement strand
GCTTTACGTCAAGCGCTGTGAACACACCTTAGGCAAGACAATAGCATCCACTACCACATCCGGAGCTACTATGGTGAATGAACAGCGGGATTATCTCAGCGAATACGACCACGCGGTGGAGGGTGAAAAATCCAGCTTACTCTGGCAATGGATGAAAACCGAGCCATTGCCCTTCTTCAAGCAACTTCGTGAGCAACGCCCCATCCTAGTGACACCCACATGCACCTTGGTCACTTTGTTCAGCGACGTGACCGATCTTCTGCAAATGCCCAAAATATTCACGGTCGATCTCTACAAACCCAAGATGGGCGTGACGGCAACGGAGACCGGTTATTTGATGGCGCATGACGACGACGCCTTGCATTACCGCGAGAAATCGCTGATGCAGGGCATGCTTAATCGAGATGATTTGCCGCGCGTCCGCAAGCTGGTTGTAGAAACGGCGCGCAAGATACTCGACGACGCAGGCGGGGCGATAGAGATTGTCAACCAGTATTGCCGTCAGGTACCCGCCCACTTGGTGCAAGATTATTTTGGTCTGGATGGCGTGGACAGAGGTGACCTAATTAAATGGTCGTACTGGAATCAGTACGATGCCTTTCACAACCAGCCATTTCATTTAAATTCTGAGGCGCAGTATCGCTACGTTATTAAACAGCATGGCGCCATCTCCCAGGAACTGGGGCGCTACATAGCGATGCTCGTAGGACGAAAGTTGATTGCGGTTAAAATTTGGCGCGCGATAAACATAATGCGCGCACCGCTGCGATTGCTCGAAAACTTGGTATGCCGACTGCTGCATTGCAAGCCGAGCACGAGTGCATCGAAAGATGACATGGTCAAACGCATGCTTAAGTCTACGTACGCCAAGGAAGTCGATTTTAACATTGTCCGCCTAGGTGTAAACGCAGGCGGACTTTTGGTCGGCGCGATTGAGACGACCGAGCAAGCGGTCGCGCAAGTCATCGAATATTTTCTCGCGAGCCGCCCGGAGTTGCTGCCTGAAGCCAAGGCCAAAGCGACAATGGATGATCCGGCCGATTTTGATGCGATGGTGTGGGAAGCCTTGCGTTTTGTGCCGATCAGCCCCTATTTATTTCGCCGCACCTCAGTGGATTATGTCGCCGCTACCGGAACGCCACGCGAAACCCTGATCCCCGCCAACACTAACGTATTATTAGTAACGCAGGCGGCGATGTTCGACCCCTACGCCAATAAAAATCCCGATGCATTCGATCCAAAACGAAACTGGTACCACCATTTTAATTTCGGGTTCGGTGCGCACGAATGCCTGGGGAAATATATCGGAATGGTGATGATTCCGGAAATGGTTCGCCAAGTAATACTCAGGCCCAACCTCCGGCAAGCGGGGAAAATAAGCTACCTGAATGGCGCGCTTTATGGCGCAGGTCCGGACGCAGGCAAGGATGGGCCGTTTCCTGAAACATACCGGCTTGAATGGCAGTAGCACGGCAAAGCTATATTGCATTAATTGGAGTCTGCCCCTCATGTCACTCGGTTAAGCATTTTCTGGCCATCTCATCCTCTGGGGAGAGCAGTTCGGGCGAGACGGAAAACCATGTGTAACGGCGATTTATCAATCTCCCTCAAGTGAGAAGGAGCTTAACTTGTGTTTAAAAGTGCGGCTTTTGCGCTTAACCGAGCGACATGAGAGTCTAACCCTAACTAATTAGATCAGTCTCTGCTGTGGAATGAGCCGACCCAAGAACTCGCGCGCCGCATGATCGACGGCAGGTTGCGCCGTGCTCACCTATGTTGATCCTAAGCACTTAGCACCCGCGTTCTGCGGCCGCGAATTCAATGCTGCCCTGCTCGACGCCGTCCGCGACCGTAGACCCGTGCAGCGAAAATGACGCGTCCCACAGCTTTGCCTGCGCCGGGCCGATGTTCCACGCACCGATTGCGGTTGAAATCGGAGCGACCGTTGAGCGATGGGTTTGTGTTTACCGACTTGTGCAGGAGCCGCGACCCGGTGAAGTAGGCGCGGTGAGCAAACTAAAAGACGGTGCGTGCCTTAATTCGTAAACAATCACCCCCACAAGTTGCGCTTGTATACATATGAACCGGATGTAAAACTCTCGCCCGGACGAGACGTAAACAGTGGCTTTAACGACGAGCCATTAACTGCCTATCTTTAGTTCGAAACTAGGAGGAATCATGCGCTCCGTCGAAGTTTTCACACCCGGCAAGTTGCCTGAGGTGACTTACATTGATGACCATTTAAAAGAACGCGCCAGAATCTTGCACGACGCGCTGGAGATGGGCGCCGCCGTAGTGTCTCTCTCTGGCCCATCAAAATCAGGCAAGACTGTGTTTGTCGAGAAAAACATTGGCAAGGATCGCTTGCTGCAGGTAACTGGCGCAGGTGTCAATAGCCCAGGCAAACTTTGGGATCGCGTGTTTGATTTGATCGGCACTCCCGTTGGCAAGAAGGCAACGGAGTCTTCGGGATTCCAAGGCAATATTGCCGGGAAAGTTACTGCCGAAGCCGGCTTCCTTGTGAGAGCAAAAGGCGAAGTGTGCGCTTCAGGTACGTGGTCGCAGGGAGTTACGAATCAAGCAGATTACTCCATCGACTATCTGCAACTATTGATACGAGAACTATCTGGGACTGGATTCGTAGTGTTTATTGATGATTTCCACTACATACCGAAGGACGCTCAGATTGAGATATCGAACCAGATCAAAGAAGCGATTCGAAGCGACGTAAAGTTCATCTGTGCATCTGTGCCATATCATTCAGACGACGCAATCCGCGCAAACCCTGACCTGCGGGGCAGGACCGTAAAGCTTGACTTCGACTACTGGAAGCCTGCGGAGCTGACCAAGATTGCTGCTCGTGGTTTTCAGGCACTGAATTTAGTTCCAACCGATGCGTATGTTGAGGCATTGGCCAGCGAGGCCGCTGGCTCTCCCCAATTGATGCAAGCGCTTTGCCTAAATACGTGCTTCGAGTCCGACACTCGTGAGCGGGAGCCAGCGCCCAAAAAAATCGACTCGACGACAAACGCAATTCACAAAGTTTGTATTCGCACAGCCATCATGGCGGACTATTCCTCTACCGTCGATAAAATGAAGGAAGGCCCCAGAACGAGGGGACAAGATCGAAAGTCTTATGGTCTCAAAGATGGATCAGTAAACGACGTCTATCCGCTAATCCTGCGAGCAATCGCACTTGATCCACCAGAGCTGACAATGCGCTACCCCAACCTACAGAAACGTGTTCAGTCTCTGTGTGGCTCTGAGGTGCCTAGCGGATCGAGTGTTACCGGTGCTTGTTCTCAGATTGCCTCGATTGCAAACGATTCCGAGAACCGCAACATTGTGGAGTGGGATGGCCAGAGCGATGTATTTGACATTAGAGATCCGTACCTCCTTTTCTATTTACGCTGGGCCGATAAATAATTACTGAAAATGCGAGTTAAATAGGATCAAACACGATTTAATTCGCTGCGGCCACTGCAACGTTAAGTTGGAGTCTGATCCACCCTAAAACGGACACTGGCTAAATCCTTTGATCCGCTCGCCGGTCACCGGATGATCAAATTCAAGTGTGGTTGCATGCAGCATCAGACGCGTGGCCATGAAGAATGCTTCATCGGTTGCATACAGGTCACAACCCAAAATG
>JANLTU010000216.1:0-6859 GCA_031363085.1 Gammaproteobacteria bacterium | reverse complement strand
CCCTATCGAATCCCCCGCACCGTGATTGCCGCCGACTCGGGTTATCACTCCTCTGCCAACGTCACCGCGCTGGCGCAACAGCAGATCGACGCCTGCCTTCCAGACAACCGCTACCGCACGCGCGATGCACGCTACGCCGATCAAGTCCGGCATAAATCAAAACCTGACCCGTTGTGGAACAAAACCAAGAGTCCCAAGAAAACGAAGTGCTTCACGCCTGCGCAGTTCACGCTCGCGGAAGATCGCAGTCATTGTGTCTGTCCGGCGGGCAAACGCTTGTATCGCAATGGTGCGAACTGCACGATCAGTGGTTATGCCGCGATGAAGTTCGCGGGCGCGCAGCAGGACTGTGTGCCGTGCACGCGACGTGAAGAATGCCTGCGTTCACCGCATAAAACCAAGATCCGCCAAGTGTCTTTCTTCCAAGGCCGACGTGTCCCTCACTTGCACGTCGAGCGGATGAAGGCGAAGGTTGATTCTGACGTGGGTCGGCAGATGATCACGCGACGCTTCGCCACCGTGGAACCGGTGTTTGGAAATCTACGCGGCAACAAACAACTGAACCGTTTCACGCTGCGTGGAAAAACCAAAGTGGACGGACAATGGAAGCTGTACTGCCTGATGCACAACATCGAAAAACTGGCGCATCATGGTTATGCGATGCACTAACCGAAGGGATGACCGCGTGAAACGCTCGCAGGCGGTGCATTGGCCACTATGAATCGAGACAAGAAACAACACGGTGCCGCTTCATCACATACAACACCTGCAAAAAAAACTTTCCAAATCCTCGACGGCGAGTTCAGAGTTGGGTTTTTCTACACCCTCGTTAGACGACCCAGTTCTAATATGAAGACGATAAAAAAGGCAGTCAAACACTTGGCGGTAACATCAACAATCCAGCTACTCATAGTTGGATTGTCATTGCTGGTGTTAACTTCACCGGTTGCGAGTGCTGAACCATCGAAAGAAAGTTACCTTTCTTTAGGGTTGGCCAAATTCAATGAAGGCGACTACCAGAAAGCCGCTGAAAGTTACACAAAGGCTCTTGCACTAGACCCTAGTTATGTTGAAGCGCTTAATAATCGTGGCAATACATACAACCAGATGGGTCAGTATGAAAAAGCAATGAAGGATCTCGATAAAGCGACAGTGCTTGATCCTAGCAATTCTCTTCATTACATAAACCGAGGGTATGTACATTACAACAAACAGGAATATCAAAAGGCTATTGTTGACTACGATAAAGCGCTTTCCATCAATCATGACTCATCTGATGCCCATCTAAACCGGGGCACGGCATTTGATCAAATAGGCGAGTACAGCAAAGCAATTGCCGATTTTAACGCCGCAATAAAAATAAACCCTAAAGATGCAGACGCCTATAACAACAGAGGGTTTGTTTACGCTGCGAGATTGAGACAATACGAGAATGCCACCAAGGATTTTGATAAAGCAATCGAACTCAATCCTAACCTTGGGAAGGCATACACAAACCGTGGTGTCGTTAATCAAGCGCTTGGAAAAACACAGAAGGCGATTTCAGACTTCAAAAAGGCATGCAACTTTGGAATTGATAACGCATGCAGAAATCTGCAAATACTACATGAGGAATAAGCATGGTTCTGTTTCTCATCCCGTCATATTCTTCAGGCGCGTCTAACCCGTCGTTCGTGCCGACGCCCGGGACAGTGCACTGCGTTTCCTGTTGCGTTCGTGGCAGGCGCGGCACAACTCAGCGTTAGGCTCTCGAAAATCATGGACCAAAGAAATACCGATCTTATTGAGAAGGCAAGGTCTATCATCAGAAGGCGGAAGAAAGATTTCTTCCATCAAGTGGGTGCCGCGTTAAGAACCCGCTCAGGGAAGGAGTACGCAGCCGTTCACCTAGAAGCCAATGTTGGCCGTGAGCAGGGTCAGGCTTGCATAATCGGCATTGCGATTGGCGGGGTAGTCGCCCGTCAATCGCGATCCCAGTTACGCTATAAACCAAAGCCCAAAGTGACGCCGAAGTGGGTGCCGCCGGCGGTGCGGCTGGTGTTGAACACGGTGACATCGGCGGCGCTGTAGCGTGCTTCCAGTCCGACCATCACGTGATCGCCTACCGCGAAGTTCACTCCGGCGCCCAACCAAAAGCCCACTCCGCTGTCCGAGTCGCTTAGTAATGCGGTGCTGCGTTTGGCGCTGATATAGGCCAGACCGCCCTCGGCGAAGGGCGCGATGCCTGCATCGCCGCGAAATACTTTGCGCGCGCCCACCGCGATTTCCGAGGTTTCCAACTTGATGCTCCCGTTGACTTTGTCGCTGGCGGCAAAATAGCCGGCCACCAAATCCACCACCGAGTCGGTCCGGCCTAAATCCAGCACCGCACCAACTTCGCTCTGGCTATTTACAGGCTCCCAGTCACTTTTCTTCATGGAATTCTTGCCAAGAAACAGGCTGATGCTGGACTCGGGAACCTCAGCCGCGTTCACGACCGATGGCACTGCGAACAACACGCCGGCGAACAGCATCGAAGTGGCGAAAATTTTAGTGGTATCACGTTGCATGGAGAATTCCTCTTGTGAGTGCAAATTATAGCCGCAGCCTGCGGCGGTTCATTATCAGTAGAACGGCGTATGCCTCGCAAGCGACGGGGATCGAGGAGCGCTGCATTTGTGTGCTGGCTCAAATAAGCATGCGTTAACAATTTGGTAAGGGGGCGGTAACGTGCGCCTGCTTTAATGTGTCTCATGAGCACATCGCAGTACGCTCCCCACGCACTTTAGGAGATTTATTTCATGAACATGATCGCAACAAATATGTTGACCACCCACCCACTGTCTTTAGTCGAACGCGTCGCGCGCAGCATTGCGGGCGCTGCATTAATTAGCTCAGTCTTGGTTGCCAGTGAAAACACGCCGAGCTGGCTTGCGCTGCTGGGCATTTATCCTTTGTACAGTGGTTTGACCGGCATCGCGATTCACAGCCTGTTTGAAAACACCTCGGTTGCGTATCGACTGTCACAGGCGGTTGCCAGCCTCGCGCTGATCGGTTCGGTGTTTGTCATCAGCACAGAGCCCTTGAGTGTTTTTGTAATGCTGCCGTTGATTGGGATCTACGCAGCGCTGTGCGCCATGCTCGGGCGCTCGCCAGTGGCCGCGATGCTCGACGCTCATAAGTCGATTCCGTATATTGTGGCGTCGGTTGCTGAGAGCAGTGCCGCATCCAGCACAGCAACAGCGCGTACGGCGACGTTGCGCGCTGCGTAAGTTAGCAGTGGCAGTTACGCACGGCAGTTTAGTGTAATTAAAAATGCGGGGAATCAACCCCGCATTTTTTTGTTGGTGTGCCCAGTGTGTTAGAGCCTGCTCAAGAATTCATTGGCGGGATGCAGTGCAAGGCAACATCAGGCAACACTTGCGACTACCAGCGTCGAGGTTTCCAGCAGTTCCACCAGAGCACCGGCGGTGTCGCCGGTGGTGCCGCCGATGCGCTTGATCATCATGGTGCGCAGCACGCTAAACGCAACAAGGGCAGACAGCAGCATCCAGAGTCCGTGCACGCCGGTTAACAGCGGCAGTGCCAGAACGACTAAACCAACCACAGCAATGGCGCCATGTCGTGGCAGATGTGCGGCCAGCGGTGAACCTAGGCCGTTGGCGCGCACATACGGCGTGGTGACAAACAACGCCGGTAACGCGGTGCGTGCAAGCAGCGGCGCAATCAGCAATGCGATCCAGTCGCCGGTCGTACTCAAGGTTTGAAGCGCAGCAAACTTCACGATCAACACGACCACCAGTGCGACCACGCCCATCGGGCCGCAGCACGGGTCTTTCATGATGGCCAGAGTGCGTTCGCGATTGCGCAGGCCCCCGACCCAGGCGTCGGCGCTGTCGGCTAGGCCGTCGAGATGCAAACCACCGGTGATTAAAATCCAGGTCGCGACAAGCAGCGCGGCAGCGAGGGTTGCGGACGTGTCGAGCAACAGCCAGTGCAGGGCCGCGAGGAGCGCGCCGATGATCAGGCCGACCAGCGGATAAAACAGCAGCGAGTATCCGACCTGCCGCTCATTGACATCATGCGCGGCTGGAGCCGGCAAGCGCGTCAGAAATTGCACGGCGATGAAAAACGCACGCATGCTCACGCTGTCGCTGGCGTGGTGTCTGCGTGCATGCGTCGCAGGCTGGCGTGAGGCACGTCAATGCTCAAGCGCTCCGGCCACGCCAAACCCTGCACGTGGCCGATGATCGCGCGGATCGGGCCGCCGTGCGTAATGATCAAGACCTGCTTCCCAGTATGTCGGGCGCGGTGTTCGTTCCACGCGGCGAGCACGCGCGTTTCGAAGTGCAGCAGCGGTTCTGCGTCGGGCGGAGGATGATGGAGCGGGTCGTGCCAAAAGCGCGCAAGCTGTTGCGGGTGCGACACCAGTAATTCGGCGGACGTTTTTCCTTCCCAAGCGCCGAAGTGAATCTCTTGCAGGCGTGCATCAAATTCCACAGGTCGTGCATGCTGTTGAGCTAATTCAACTGCAAATGCCGCGCAGCGTTGCAGCGGCGAACTGACGATGCAGGCCCACGGGCAGGCGTCACCGACGGCGGCGCGCATCTGCTCCCAACCGCGTGCGCTGAGTGCATCATCGGTGCTGCCGCGATAGCGCTCGCCGCCGTCCACCTCGCCGTGGCGCAGCAGATCGATGCGGGTTGTGCTCATGATTTACCCGACACGCCTGCTTCGGCGAACGTCGCCATGTCGTTGTGCAGCGCGCAGGCGAGGCGTAGCAGCGGCACTGCGACGGCGGCGCCGCTGCCTTCGCCCAGACGCATGCCAAGGTTCAACAGCGGGCGTGCGCGCAGCGCTTCGAGCAGGCAGGCGTGGCCCGGTTCGGCAGAGGTGTGCGCGTAGAGAAACCATTGATCGCTGCCGGGGCAGATGCGTGTTGCCACCAGCGCTGCGGCCGTGGCAATGAAGCCGTCGATCAGCACCGGCACGCCGCGCTGCGCGCACGCCACATAGCTGCCGGCAAGCGCGGCGATTTCGAAGCCGCCGAGGCGTCGCAGTATTTCACTGTCATCAAGACCCGGCACGCGATGCAGCGCAAGCGCAGCGCGAAGCACTTTGACCTTGTGGCTCACGCCATGAATATCAAGCCCGGTACCCGGTCCGGCGAGCAGCTCAGGGGGCGCATCGAGTAAGGCGCAGGCGAGCGCGGCAGCGGAGGTGGTGTTGCCGATGCCCATCTCACCGCCGATGAACAGGTGTGCACCGGCGTGTTTTGCGCGTTCCGCTGTTTGGCGTCCGACATCGAGCGCACGGGCAAGTTGGTCATGGGTCATGGCTGCCGTGTTCGCGAAGTTCGCGGTACCGGGGCCAAGCTTGAGGTCAAGCACGCCGGCCAACGCGCCGGTATCGACCACGGTGCCAAGATTCAGCACTTCCAGCGTCGCGCCCAGTTGCCGGGCGAGCACGCTGATTGCCGCCCCACCGCGTGCGAAGTTGCGCACCATCTCGGCGGTCACCGCTTGCGGAAACGCCGACACGCCTTCAGCGGCCACACCGTGATCGGCGGCGAACACGGCGATGTGCACGCGTTCCAGTGTCGGGCGCGGTGTGCCCTGCAGCGCCGCCAGTTGAATCGCCAGAGCTTCGAGTTGTCCGAGTGCACCGGGTGGTTTGGTTAATTGCGTTTGGCGCTGTTCGGCTGCGCCGCGTGCGGTTTCATTCAGCTTTGCAATGGGAGCGGATAGCCAAGCACTATTTGTCATGGAGCGGTTCCTTTTAAAAAAAGTGGTAGGCCGGCGACGGTTAGTACGACGCGGTCGCACAAGGCGGCCAGTTCCTGGTGTAGACATCCGGCTTCGTCGCCGAAGCGGCGTGTGAGTTCGCCCAGCGGCATCACGCCCAGGTTGGTTTCGTTGCTGACCAGGATGATGTGCCCCGGTAAGGTCGTAAAAATGTCAAGCAACGCGCTGCGCTCGGCGCGAAAAGCAACTTCATCTGCGGCGCACAGCAAGTTTGTCAGCCACAGCGTTAAACAATCGACCAACACGCAACGCTCGGGCGCCGCCTGTGCATGCAGTGTCGCCGCCAGCGTGCGCGGTGTTTCGACCAGTGTCCACGCGGCCGGGCGGCGCGCTTGATGGGCGCGAATCCGTGCGGACATTTCCGCATCGCCGCCGCTTGCCGTTGCGACATAGATGACGGGCCGCTGGCTGGCGAGCGCGCGTTGTTCCGCGTAACGGCTTTTGCCGGAGCGCACGCCGCCAAGGATCAGCTCTTTCATGACGCGTTCAGCCCGAGCAAGGTATTGATGTGTCGCATATCGAGGTGTTGCGCCAACGCATCCGCGATACGGTTGATGCCTTGCTCGCGCAACTGCGGGTAGTCAAGCGGCTGCACCGCGCGCAAACCGGCCCAGCGTAGCAGCGCGGCGCACGCCGGCGGTGAATCGAACAGACCATGCAAATAGGTGCCGATGATGTGCTCGTCGGCGGAGATCGCGCCGTCATTGCGCGCGGCTAGTGTAACCAGTGGACGCAGTAACGCAGTGCCTACTGTCACGCCGTGGTGAATCTCGTAACCCGTGACCGGCGCGTGCTCGAAGGCGAGCGCGCCGCTGACGCGCTGCAATTGTTTTTCCGGCGCCAGCGTGGTGACGACGTCGAGCAAGCGCAGTCCGGCCATGCTGCCGGGCGCACCTTCCAATCCGTGCGGATCGTGAATTTGCTGGCCGAGCATTTGAAAGCCGCCGCAAATCCCCAGCACCTTGCCGCCGTAACGCAGGTGCCGCAGCAGCGCGTGCTCCCAGCCTTGCGCACGCAGCCAGGCGAGGTCGGAGCACACACTTTTGCTGCCGGGAAGAATAATCAGATCGGCGGCG
>JANLTU010000152.1:0-11453 GCA_031363085.1 Gammaproteobacteria bacterium | reverse complement strand
GTTCGCACGTGAGTTCATTCTGGAAAATCAAGCCGGCGCACCGACCATGCACGCGATGCGACGTCGTTCGCGTGAGCATCAAATCGAAGTCGTCGGCGCCAAGCTGCGCGACATGATGCCGTGGATCAAAGCCAACAAGATCGTCGATAAGTCTAAAAACTAGCCGCTTCCAACAGCCGCTAATGGGACGAAGATTCGAGGGATGGGCGCCAACCAGGAAGTATTTGGGGGCCGTGGATTGAGATCGCGGCTCAGATTGGTGGCCCGCTTTCTTGGAGTGTGGATTTTGAAACGATGTCGAAAGCGAAGTCTTCTTTCGAAGCTGAAATAGTGAATGTCAACATCTCACCATGACGATTATCAACACTGCCAGAGGGTTTTCTGGACCTTTGTTTTTTATGGTTGTTGCTTGTTCAGCGCAGGCAGCGCTGCTCAAGATAATAGTCGGTGAAAAAAGTCTTGTCCTGGACTCGCGTTTTATCGAACAGGTGGTCGCTGGAGAAGACGTTGCGGGCAATTCCTATGTGCGGCTAACGCTTTCAGAACACGGGATGTCGACTTTAGCTGGCTTTACGGAAAATCCCATCGGTAAAGAGTTGGAGATTTTTCATGGGGCTAAGCGGGTCTTTGGTAAAGTAACCCTGCGAGATAAGTTGGCCATGAAAGAGATATTTATTTCGGTCGAAAATAAAACGGCAGCGAATCAGTTGGCGGAGAGTATTGAGAGTGGTCTTCGGCCACGCGCTGCACCGTACTGATGGATAACGAACCCACCGAATCCAAGCGTCGTCGCGGCATTTACCTGCTGCCCAATTTATTTACCACGGGTTGTTTATTCGCCGGCTTTTACGCCATTGTTGCGGCAATGAACGGGCGTTACGAACCGGCAGCGATCGCCATCTTCGTGGCGATGGTCATGGACAGCCTCGACGGCCGCGTCGCGCGCCTGACCAACACGCAAAGTGATTTCGGTGCGCAGTACGACAGCCTGGCCGACATGGTGTCGTTCGGTTTGGCGCCGGGTTTGATCATGTACACCTGGGCGCTGTCGGGCATGGGCAAGCTCGGCTGGTTGGCGGCGTTCGTTTACACCGCCAGTGCCGCGTTACGTCTGGCACGCTTCAACACCCAGGTGGGCACCGCCGACAAACGCTACTTTCAAGGCTTGCCCAGCCCGGCCGCAGCGGCTGTGGTCACCGGCATGATGTGGGTGGGTCATGACTTTAATGCCGACCTCACCTACTTGCGGGTACCGGCGTTTGTGTTGACGGTGGTCATCGGGTTGCTGATGGTCAGCACCATTCGCTATCACAGTTTTAAAGATCTCGACCTGCGCGGCAAAGTGCCGTTCGTGGCGATCCTGATCATGGTCCTGGTGTACGCCTTCATTTCCATTGATCCACCGCAGGTATTGTTCGGTGGATTTTTACTGTATGCCGCTTCCGGTCCTTTGCTCACGCTCAAATACCGGCGCGAGAAACTGGCCGCGCGCAAGCCGCCGCCGGAATCGGACGACAGTATCGAAACACCGCCAAAATAATCGCTTGGAATTCGGCGGCGGCGACCGCTATAGTCATGACCATGCTCACTCTGCGCGGACCCGCCGCACCTTTTCATGTCGAACACCTCACGGGCGTGCCGAGCATTCGCGCCTCGCTGTTTCTGCTACGCCTGCCGTAGGGCAGATACTCTTTCGTAGTACCCATCGCTTTCTCCTGTAACGCCATCGGTGTTACGAATACTTGAACTGATTTACAGCCCAAGGCATGCTGCGAACATTCGCGCCATGCGTTGGGAATTTACGAGGAATTTACGTCATGACCGACAAATTGATTATTTTCGATACCACCTTGCGCGATGGCGAGCAAAGCCCGGGTGCCTCGATGACACGCGACGAAAAAGTGCGCATCGCCAAGTTGCTGGAACGCATGCGCGTGGATGTCATCGAAGCCGGTTTTCCGGCCGCATCGAATGGCGATTTTGAAGCGGTAAAGGCGGTCGCCGACGCCATCAAGGAAAGCACCGTATGCGGTTTGGCGCGCGCGCTGGAGCGTGATATCGACCGCGCCGGCGAGGCGATCAAAGGCGCCGCGTCTGGACGTATTCACACGTTTATCGCAACCAGCCCGATCCACATGGAAAAAAAGCTGCGCATGAGCCCCGAGCAAGTGTTGGAGCAAGCGGTGAAGGCGGTGAAGTGGGCGCGCAAATGGACCGACAATGTTGAGTTCTCCGCCGAGGATGCGGTGCGCTCCGACCTTGACTTCTTGTGTCGCGTCTTCGAAGCAGCGATTGCTGCCGGCGCAACCACGGTGAATGTGCCTGACACGGTGGGTTACAGCATCCCGCACGTATGGGGCGAACGCATCAAAGCCTTGATCGAGCGTGTGCCCAACGCGCACAAAGCAGTGTGGTCGACGCATTGCCATAACGACTTGGGGCTTGCGGTCGCCAACTCGCTGGCGGCGGTGCTCAATGGCGTGCGCCAGGTCGAATGCACCATCAACGGCTTGGGCGAGCGCGCCGGCAACGCCTCGTTGGAGGAGGTGGTGATGGCGGTGCGCACACGTCAAGACATTTTCGGCTGCGACACGCATATCGATGCGACCCACATTGTGCCGGCATCACGCTTGGTCGCGGGTATCACCGGTTTTGCGGTGCAACCCAACAAGGCGATTGTGGGTGCCAACGCATTTGCACACGAATCCGGCATTCACCAGGATGGCGTACTCAAGAATCGCGAGACCTACGAAATCATGTGCGCGCAAGACGTCGGCTGGTCGGCCAACCGCATGGTGCTGGGTAAACACTCGGGCCGCAATGCGTTTAAAACGCGCATGAAAGAGCTGGGTGTCAACTTCGAGGCCGAAGAAAATTTGAACAGCGCATTTGCGCGCTTCAAGGAACTTGCGGACAAAAAACATGACATCTTCGACGAGGATTTGCAGAGTTTAGTCACGGAGGCGGATCTGGAAGCCGAGAATGAGCACATGCATCTGGTCGCGCTCAAAGTGTGTTCCGAAACCGGCGAGACGCCGGTGGCGCAGTTGACGCTGCGTGTGAATGGCGACGAAAAACACGCCAGTGCAGCGGGCGGCGGGCCGGTGGACGCGTCGTTCAAAGCGCTGGAGGCGATCATCAACAGCGGCGCACAATTGCAACTCTACTCGGTCAACAACATCACCACCGGCACCGATTCGCAAGGTGAAGTGACGGTGCGCCTGGAGAAAGGCGGGCGCATCGTCAACGGGCAGGGGGCAGATACTGACATTGTGATCGCATCTGCCAAAGCCTACATCAACGCGCTGAACAAAATTCTTGCGCCCGAGCAGCGCGCGCATCCGCAGGTGTGATTTGAGATGAACGAAAAGCAACGGCGCGCACAGTATTTGCAGGCGCTGGGCATTCAAGTCTGGACGCAACGCCATGCGCAGGCGGCGGTCGCGGAGGAGACCGCGACCGCCGCGTCAGCGCCGCTTGCATCGCTTGCCGCCACTGCGGCAATAGCATCCCCGCAGGCGGTGGCGCACCTGGATTGGGCGGCGCTGCAACAACGCGTGGCGGGCTGCACTGCCTGTGGGTTGCACAGCACGCGCACGCAGACCGTGTTCGGTGTCGGCCAGCGTAGCGCGCCGTGGATGGTGATCGGCGAAGCGCCGGGTGCCGACGAAGACCGGCAGGGCGAACCGTTCGTGGGCCGCGCCGGTAAATTGCTCAACGAAATGTTGCGCGCCATCGGCTTGCGGCGCGACGAGGTCTACATCGCGAACGTGCTGAAATGCCGTCCGCCTAATAATCGCGACCCGCTCCCTACCGAAGTTGAGCAGTGCGAGCCGTATCTCAAACGCCAGGTCGCCTTGGTGCAACCCAAGATTATTCTGGCGGTCGGGCGCATCGCTGCACAAAACCTGTTACAGACCGATATAACCATCGGCAAGCTGCGCGGCCAGCAGTTCAGCTACGCGGGCATTCCGCTGGTTGTGACGTACCACCCGGCCTATTTGCTGCGTTCGCCGGCGGAAAAACGCAAAGCTTGGGATGATCTGCGTTTCGCGCGTCATGTACTGTCTGGAACACAGGTTGCATCTTAACGCTCAACATATGTCGACAAATCCTGAGTCAATGTCAGATGCCTTGCGGCCCATGCAACTGGGCGATGTCGTGGAGATCATGGACATCGAGCGACGCGTGTATCCGTTTCCGTGGAGCGAAGGAATTTTTCGCGATTGCGTGCACGTCGGCTATTGCTGCTGGGTGCACACACAAGACAACCAGATTGTGGGTTACGCGGTCATGTCGATCAGTGCCGCTGAAGCGCACATCTTGAATTTATGCGTGGCGCCGGAACAGCAGGGCTGCGGCATCGGCAGTCAAATGTTAATCCATTTGCTGGAGCTGGCGGGACGGCATCAAGCCGCTGCGGTGTTTCTGGAAGTACGGCCGTCGAATACAAAAGCATTGAAGCTGTATCATGCGCTGGGGTTTCAAGACGTTGGTATCCGCAAGGATTATTATCCCGACCACAACGGCCGCGAAAACGCGCTGATTCTCGAACGAAAACTGTAGAAAACTGTGCGAGTAACTGCGCCTTTGCCGCCGGCGGTGTTTTTGATGGGGCCAACCGCGACCGGCAAAACCGATCTGGCGTTGGCCTTGCTGCGCCAGTTCCCCTTCGAAATCGTCAGTGTCGATTCGGCGCTGGTGTATCGCGGCATGGACATTGGCACTGCCAAACCGAGCCACGCAATTCGCGCCGCGATTGCGCATCACCTGATCGACATCTGTGACCCGACTGATGCCTATTCCGCTGGCCGTTTTCGCAGCGATGCATTGCGGGTGCTGGCTGACATCAGTGCGCGCGGGCGTATTCCGTTGCTGGTGGGTGGCACGATGCTTTATTTTCGCGTGTTGCAACGCGGCTTGTCGCATCTGCCGGCCGCTGATGCGCAGGTGCGCGCGCGCCTCGAAGCGCGCGCGCAGAGCGAGGGCTGGGCGGTGTTACACGCTGAACTTGCCCGCGTCGATCCGCAGTCCGCGCAACGCATTCACCGCAACGATCCGCAACGCATTCAGCGCGCACTGGAAGTTTACGAGCTCACCGGGCGCGCGTTGACCGAACACTTCCCGCAAGCGCGCGATGATGCATACCACGCGGACTCGGCGCCGGGCGAAGACGGCTTGCCCTACACCGTTGTCAAGATCGCGCTGGTTCCGCCTGACCGCACCGAAATTCATCGCCGTGTCGCGCAACGTTTTGCCCACATGCTACGTGCCGGATTTATCGACGAAGTGCACGCCCTGCGTGCGCGCGGCGACTTACACCTTGAGCTGCCGTCGATACGCGCCGTCGGTTATCGCCAAGCCTGGGAATTTCTCGACGGCTACGGCGATCAGGCCGGCATGATCGAGCGTGCGGTTATCGCCACGCGCCAACTGGCAAAACGGCAATTGACTTGGCTGCGTGCGGAACATGAGGTGCAGGTGTTTGATCCCTATCGCTTGGATATTGAGGCTGCGCTTACGCTTTTTTTCCGGCAGACCCTGAGCTGAAAATACCCTCGGCGGCGGATGGCTACCAACCCCAGATGACGCCCTCCAACAAGTCTTCCAGCCCCTCGTATTCCACTAGTGGTGCCGGAACGAAATGCGAGGTGTTCTTGGCAAACTTATCGAACAACGCCTTCGCTGCCGGCACACCGGCTTCAGCGGTGAGTGCGGCACTGATTTTCTCACGGGCCTGCGGCGATACGCGTGGGCTGACCGTGATGGTTTGATCGGGGTAAGACGGGCTGGTGTAGATCACTTTCAAATCTTTCTTGTCGTCGTCACTGGTTTTTTTATAAAACTTGTCGAGTAGCCCGGCGGCGCGGCAACGCTTGCTTTTTAACGTTGGGATAATATTGTTGACATCCGCCACTTCAACGAAGTCGGGCTGCTTGACGGGATTGTTGAATTGCGACATCACCGCCATGGTGGCCAGATTCGGTGAGGGCAATCCGCACCAGCCGCCGGTCATCAGGTCGTTGAGTTTGTTGAGCTTGGCATCGTTGCGATTCCCGATCACAACAAACGTGAGCGTTCCCGGCAGCTTCACCAGTGGGGTGTGGTTCAAGTGTTTCATGCGCCACGCAGCGAAGTGCGGCCCGTCGAAAACAATGTCGTACTTGCCGGCGCGCATGTTGTTCACGTAATCAATCCAGCCCTGCGGACGTTCGTAAACGATCTGTTCGCCGGTTTGCGCCGACAAAAAATTCGCAAGCTTTCCATACATCTCTTGCGCCTCTTCGGGTTTTTCGCGCGGCGGAGAAGTCAACAGCCACGCGGCGTTCGCCGATACGCAATACAATGCAGACAACAAAAGTGTGGCCGCATATCGCTTACCCATAAAATTCTCCGTTAATGTTTTGCAGTATCAAGATGAAAATACCCGTTGTGTCATTGACATAACGTAAGTGTTTAAGTGCATTACGGCATTTTTGGGTAAAACTGAACTACGTGGCGACACAACGGAATATACGACGTCACACACATAAGTGTAGGACAGGATGCGGCACACGATGTTGGCCAACATTTTGCACTGTTCGCGGAACCATTTACGCCGGGGCGGCATCTGAGTGCGTAGGTTCGTTGTGCTACACTAATTTTGGTTGTTGGGAGAAAATTATTAATCCCACAGCGGTAGCCGCGACAGGGATGTTTACAAGCGTGACATTTAGTTGCGCTAAAACAATATAAATAACTCACATACGATAGGAGACTACCCATGTCAAAAGGGCAATCGCTACAAGACCCTTTTTTAAACGCACTGCGTAAAGAGAGGGTGCCGGTGTCGATCTACCTGGTCAACGGAATCAAGTTGCAAGGTCAGGTGGAATCGTTCGATCAATTTGTCGTGCTGCTGCGTAACACCGTCAATCAAATGGTGTACAAGCACGCGATCTCAACCATCGTTCCCGCACGTAATGTCAAGTTGGCCGGCGACGACGACGCCGATGCGCCGCCGGAAGCTGGGAATGCGTAATCCGTTCGGCGCGCGGCCGGGGGTGTGTTGCATTGTTTGATCGTCCACTGCAATCCGGTCGTCGCGCTGTTCTGGTCCACGTTGTTGTTGCCAGCGGTGCGGAAGGTGAAGAGCTCGAAGAGTTTCGCGAGCTGGCCTTGTCTGCCAAGTTTGAGCCGGTGGCGACCCTCACTGCGTCATTGCGTGAGCCCAATCCCAAGTTTTTAATCGGCAGTGGCAAGCTGGAAGAAATTCACGCCTTGGTGCTTGCACAGCAGGCTGAGGTGGTGCTGTTTAATCATGGGCTGTCGCCGTCGCAAGAACGCAATATCGAGCGCGCACTGCACTGCTACGTGCTGGACCGCACCGGGTTGATTCTTGACATTTTCGCGCAACGTGCGCGTTCGCATGAAGGCCGCTTGCAGGTCGAACTGGCGCAGTTGGAGCATTTGTCGACACGGTTGGTGGGTGGCTGGACGCATCTGGAACGGCAGCGCGGCGGTATCGGTGTGCGCGGCGGGCCGGGCGAAACCCAGATCGAACTGGATCGGCGCCAACTGCGTCAGCGCATCAAGCAGGTTAATCAACGGCTGGAGCGGGTTAGCAAGCGTCGTGCGCTGAATCGCAATTCACGTAACAAAGTGCCGATTCCCACCGTGTCGCTGGTCGGTTACACCAATGCCGGTAAGTCGAGCGTGTTTAACCAACTGACCTGCGCGCAGGTGTACGCAGCCGATCAACTGTTCGCGACGCTCGATCCGACGCTGCGACGTTTGGAATTACCAGACGCAGGCGCGGTGATTCTTGCCGACACGGTCGGTTTTATCCGGCATTTACCGCATTCGCTGGTGACCGCGTTTCAGGCCACGCTGGAAGAAACCGCGCAGGCGGGTTTATTGCTGCACGTGGTGGATGCGCGCGACGAGCAACGTCATGCCAACATCGAACAGGTCAACAGGGTGCTGCACGAGATCGGTGCACAACAGGTGCGACAAATTGAAGTGTTTAACAAAATCGACTTGCTGCCCGACTCGCAACCGCATCTCGAACGCGCTGCTGACGGTTGCATTCGGCGCGTGTGGGTTTCGGCGGTGACCGGTGCCGGGATGGATTTGCTGCGTGCGGCAGTGGCAGAGTTTTTCAGCAGCGGCAGGCAGGCAATGGTGCTGCGTCTGCCGCTGCATGCCGGGCGCTTGCGGGCAGCGTTGTACACCTTGGGCAAGGTGCACAACGAGCGTGTCAGTGACGACAATGCGCTGTTAATCGAACTCGAAATGGATAACGCCAATTTTGCCGCGCTGCAGCGTAGCGCGGATTTTTCCGAATCGATGATTGTGGTCGCCGACGCGAAACGCCTTGCGGGCGCCGCGTAAGCCTCCTAAAATCCAGCTTCCTTTTTGTTTGAACCAACCTTCGCGTTACGCGACAACACACTAGGGACCTCTGACAATACTTCCTTAAAGCCGCGCTGCGCGGTGTTGGAAAAGCGCTCAGAATGCTCAGGTACAGCGTGTACACTCCGCTTCTTCGCGTTTTTCTGCCTTGCCAGCACGGTTACGAAATATTTCAGAGGCCCAAAAAGTCAAGCCTTCGGAGCGCTTCATGGCCTGGAATGAACCGGGTGGGAAAGGGGACAAAGACCCCTGGGGTAGTCGCGGCGGCAATAAAGGCGCTGCGGCAAACGACCTCGACGAATTAATGAAAAAAATCCAAGGTAAGCTCGGCGGCGTTTTCGGCGGCTCGGGTTCGGGACGTGGCCCGACCTCGCCGGACAACGTCAACAAGTTGTTGTCGTTGGTGGCGGTGGTGATCGTGGTGGGCTGGGCGTTCGCCGGTTTTTACACGGTGGAAGAAGGCAAGCAGGCGGTGGTGTTGCAATTCGGCGCCTACAAGGAAACCACCGGGCCGGGCTTGCATTGGTACCCGCGCATGGTGCAAACCGTCGAAACCGTCGACGTGTCGCGCATTCAGAAGTCCGACATCGGTGGTCACGTGGGAGCACGTAGCGCCAATGCCGGCGATCACGGCACCTTGATGCTGACGCAAGACGAAAACATCGTCGATTTGGAAATGTCGGTGCAATACAAGGTAAAAAACGCCAAAGACTATTTGTTCAACGTGGTGGATCCCGACGTTACCCTGCGCCAGGCGATGGAAAGCGCGCTGCGTGAAATCATCGGCAAGAGCAAAATGGATTTCGTGATTACCGAAGGTCGCGGTGAAATCGGTCAGCGTGCCGAGACCATGGTGCAGCAGATTCTGGACCGCTATCAAACCGGTCTGGTCGTCACCAGCGTGAACCTGCAAGGCGCGCGTGCGCCGGAGCAAGTGCGTTCGGCATTCGAAGATGCGGTGAAGGCGCGCGAAGACGAACAGCGCTTGAAGAACGAAGCCGAAGCTTATTCCAACGACATTATTCCCAAGGCGCGCGGTGCGGCCGCCCGTCAGTTGGAAGACGCCAGCGCTTACAAGTCGCGCGTCGTGGCGCATGCCGAAGGTGAGGCGGTGCGCTTTGCCAAGGTGTTAGCCGAATATCAAAAAGAACCAACCGTGACGCGCGAGCGTTTGTATCTCGAAATGGTCGAGTCTGTGCTGGGTGCGACCAGCAAGGTCATGGTTGACATGCCGGGGAATAACAACATGGTGTACCTGCCCTTGGATAAATTCCTCGAAACCCAGCGCGGCAGCGCGTCGTCAAGCGCATCGGCAGCATTTCCCGATTCGGTACCGCCGTCGTCGGCACCGCAGGATAATGCCGCAACGCGTTCCGCTGTGGGTGAACAACGGGATCGTTTACGCAGCCGGGAGACACGTTAATGAGCGAGAAAACCTTATTCGTACTCATCGGTTTGGTGGCGCTGCTGGCACTGCTGGCAGGTTCGATATTCACCGTCAGCGAGCGTGAACGCGCGGTAATGTTCCAATTCGGCGAAATCGTGCGTGACGATTTCAAACCCGGCCTGTATTTCAAAATTCCGTTGATTCAAAACGTGCGCAAGTTCGATGCTCGCGTGTTGACGTTGGATTCTGAGCCGGAAGAATATCTGACCTCAGAAAAGAAAAACGTCCTGGTGGATTCGTTCGTGAAGTGGCGCATCGAGAACGTGGCGCGCTATTTCACCGCAACCGGTGGCGAAGTCAGCAATGCCAATCAACGCTTGTCTGAGCTGATCAAGAACGGGCTGCGCGACGAGTTCGGCAAACGCACCATTCAGGAAGTGATTTCGGGCGAGCGCGCGCAAATCATGGATTTACTGACGGTGCAGGCCAACAAGTTGGTGAAAGAGCTCGGTATCCAGGTGGTCGACGTGCGGATTATCCGCATTGAATACGCTGCGGCGATCAGCAACTCGGTGTATCAGCGCATGGAAGCCGAGCGGCAGCGGGTGGCAAAAGACCTGCGTTCGCGTGGCGCGGAAGCGGCTGAAAAAATTCGCGCCGATGCCGACCGGCAACGCACTGTGATCCTGGCCGAAGCGTATCGCGATGCGGAACGTACGCGCGGTGAAGGCGACGCCACTGCATCGGAAATTTACGCCAAGGCATTCAGCAAAAACTCCGAATTCTATTCGTTTTACCGCAGCCTGACGGCCTACAAGAAAACGTTTGCGGATCGCTCCGACATCATCGTGGTGAAGCCGGATTCAGAGTTCTTTAAATACTTCAACAGCGCAAAAGGCGCGCGTCGTTAAGCTCGCGAAATTTTTGACCGTGCCCGCCGTTCTGAATATGGCTGGATAAGGCGCACGCGCAATGATTGATTGGGACGTGATGTGGGTAGCGACGGCATTGATGTTGGTGATTGAGGGCATCATCCCGTTTTTGAAGCCTGATGCGATGCGCAAAGCCCTGACCCTGATAGCACAAATGGATGATCGCAGTCTGCGTATCGGCGGACTGGTGAGCATGGCGGCGGGCGTGGTGCTGTTGTATCTGGTAAAGACTTGAGGGCGACTGTGGGTACCGAACGTTGGCTGCTGCCGGAAGGTATCGATGAAGTCTTGCCGCCGCAGACGCATACTCTGGAGCGTGTGCGGCGTGAGGTGCTCGACATTTTTTACTGCTGGGGTTACGACCTAGTTATCCCGCCGTTGCTTGAATATCTGGATTCGTTGCTGATTGGCACCGGTACCGATCTTGACTTACAGACCTTCAAACTCACCGACCAACTCAGCGGGCGCCTGATGGGGGTGCGCGCCGACATGACGCCGCAAGTGGCGCGCATTGATGCGCACCGCCTCAAGCGCGAGGTGCCCACGCGTTTGTGCTATATGGGTACCGTGTTGCGCACTTATCCTGATGGGTTTGCGCGCACGCGCAGCCCGATGCAGATTGGTGCGGAGTTGTATGGTCATGCCGGTATTGAAAGCGATGTTGAAGTGTTGCACCTGTTGGTGGAAACCCTGGCGTTGACGGGCGTTAAACAAGTGCATATTGATCTGGGGCACGTAGG
>JANLTU010000142.1:0-3473 GCA_031363085.1 Gammaproteobacteria bacterium | reverse complement strand
AGGCGATGCGGGCTTGGTGCAGACCGCGCGCGACAACGCGTTGCACAACGCCATTCGCAACGTGGACTACCATGCTTCGAATCTTGGCGAGGACGTCATGATCTATCCGTGGGCGCGCGCCGCCTACGACAAAGTATTGCTCGATCCACCCCGCAGCGGTGCACACGATCTGGTGCAACAGGCGGCGTTGTGGACCGCGCCGCGCGTCGTCTACGTGTCATGCAATCCGGCGACGCTGGCGCGCGACGCCGGCGTGTTAGTGAACGAGCGCGGCTACCGGTTGATCAGTGCGGGTGTTATGGATATGTTTCCCCACACGGCACACGTTGAGTCGATTGCCCTATTTCAAAAGCCGGGTTGACTGCTGCAGGCGGGGAAAGCATAAGTTACAAATAACGAAGACTTAAAATCCGTTGCAGGTCTGCTATTCTTTTTCTAGCTCAATCGAGGTTGCTGCGATGATTAAGGGGGTGTTCCGCCAAGGAGGTATTGCACTGCTCGCCCTATCGAGCTCGGTTGGCTCGGCAGCAGATCGTGCTTCGGTAAATATTGAAGAACATCGCGAATCCGTCGCGCCCTTGAATGCGCGTGGGGAGCCGGTGAAAGCGTTGAAAGCTGTACCCGCTGCACCCGCCGTACCCGCACCCGCTACACCCGCTAACAAAGGTAAGCTGGGGCGGGCAGTGTTCGCGAAACAAGTTGTCAAACGTGAACCCGTGAATGAAGTCAAAGCGCTGAGCAGCGACGTACAAGGTGTTTACTTTTTCACCGAGCTCGAAGATATGGCCGGCCACACGGTGACGCATCGCTGGGAATACGACGGGAAGCGTGTCGGGTTTACAGAATTCAAAGTTGCGGCGCCGTATTGGCGTGTCTGGTCGTATCGAAGAACTCCACCCGGTTCCACGGGGACCTGGAAGGTGAAAGTGCTCAACACGGTCGGCGAAGTCATCGGCGAAAAGGTGCTAGCGCCGAAGGCCGCACCGTAGGAGTTTGTCCTCGGCGCAATGATCAAAACAATCCTGCCGAAGCGAGCACTCTACCCATTCAAGACGCCAGTTTCTTATATTTGATGCGATGCGGTTGATCCGCTTCCGCGCCCAGGCGGCGTTTGCGGTCGGCTTCGTAATCGGCGTAATTACCTTCGAACCACACCACGCGGCTGTCGCCTTCAAACGCAAGAATGTGCGTCGCGATGCGGTCAAGAAACCAGCGATCATGTGAGATCACCACCGCGCAGCCGGGGAAGTCAAGCAGTGCTTCCTCCAGCGCGCGCAGCGTTTCCACGTCGAGGTCGTTGGTCGGTTCGTCGAGCAGCAACACGTTGCCGCCACGGCGCAGCACTTTGGCCAAGTGCAAACGGTTACGTTCGCCGCCGGATAAATCCTTCACTAGTTTCTGCTGGTCTGCGCCTTTAAAGTTGAAGCGCCCGCAGTAGGCGCGCGACGGCATTTCGTACTTGCCGACGGTGATCATATCCAAGCCGTCTGAAATTTCGGCGAATACGGTTTTTTTGTCATCGAGCGTGTCGCGCGATTGGTCAACGTAGGCAAGCTCCACGGTTTCGCCGTGGCGCAGCGTGCCGCCATCGGGCTGTTCCTGGCCAGACATCATGCGGAACAACGTGGTCTTGCCGGCGCCGTTGGGGCCGATGATGCCAACAATGCCACCGCGTGGCAGATTGAAGCTTAAATCCTCAATCAACAAGCGCTCGCCGAAGGCTTTGCGCAGATGGGTCGCTTCGATGACCAGCTCGCCCAAACGCGGGCCGGGCGGGATGAAAATTTCCTTGGTCTCGTTGCGCTGTTGCGATTCCTGCGAGGACAGTTCTTCAAAGCGCGCCAGCCGCGATTTGCTTTTCGCGTGACGGCCTTTCGGATTTGAGCGCACCCATTCCAATTCGGCTTTCATCGCGCGCTGGCGTGCCGACTCGGTTTTTTCTTCGGCTGCCAAGCGCTGATTTTTTTGTTCCAGCCACGACGAGTAATTGCCTTGCCAGGGAATGCCGTGGCCGCGATCCAATTCCAGAATCCAGCCCGCAACATTGTCAAGAAAGTAGCGATCATGCGTGACCGCAACCACAGTGCCGGGGAATTGGTGCAGGAACTGTTCGAGCCAGGCTACCGACTCCGCGTCGAGGTGGTTGGTCGGCTCGTCCAGCAACAGCATGTCGGGATTTGACAATAACAGGCGGCACAGCGCCACGCGGCGCTTTTCACCACCTGAAAGTTTGGTTACTTCGGCGTCCCACGGCGGCAGGCGCAGCGCGTCGGCGGCGATGTCGAGCTTGCGGTCCAGCTCCCAGGCGCCGCAGGTGTCGATGGCGTCCTGCAATTTGGCTTGCTCTTCAAGCAACTTAGTCATCGCGTCGTCCGACATCGGCGCGGCGAATTGGTCGCTGATCGCATTGAAGCGATCCAGCAACGCCTTGGTTTCGTGCACGCCTTCTTCAACATTGCCGCGCACGGTTTTTTTGGCGTCAAGCCGCGGCTCCTGCGCCAAGTAACCGATGCGAATGCCGGGCTGCGGGCGCGCTTCGCCGAGGTGGTCTTTGTCGGTGCCCGCCATGATGCGCAACAGGCTGGATTTGCCGGAACCGTTCAAGCCCAGCACGCCGATCTTGGCGCCGGGAAAAAACGACAGCGAGATGTCTTTGAGAATTTCGCGCTTGGGCGGCACCACTTTGCCGACGCGGTTCATGGTGTAAACGTATTGAGCCATGGCAGTGTGCACCGTAGAAAAAAGGTGCGGGCAGTATAACGGAAATTTTAGGCGCGACTAACCGCGCCCCTTATTGGCATTGCCGTGAGTACTATGAGTCCCCGTACAATTTTTGCGTTTGCTAAGTTGAGATTTTTCTGTATGCGAAGGCAAAGTAACCCCATCTTGCAGTGGAAAAGTCTTCAGCTACCACAGTTTCCACGGGTTGTGTATTATGCAAATATTGCTTCCTAGCGGGAGCTCTAATAACACAAGGGGAGGAGGTCACATGGAGGCAGCCAAAAAAACACTGGTTCTGGTTTTTCCCATGGTCACTATTTCAACGTCGCCCCCGTTGGGCATCGCGATGTTGAAAGGTTATGTCGAAAGGCAACTTCCCGATTGGGAGATCAAGTTGCTCGATTTGAATCTGTGGTTCCTGAACAAGATTTTTGCAGGGATTGTCTCCGGCGCGGTCAAGCTAAGCGAGCAGATTTGTACCCAAATCGGCGCCTCCAATGAGGAGTTAGTTCAAGCCGCTAATGTTATGCGAGGTCTGGGCAATGACTTCATGTTCAGTCGCCCGGATATTTACGCGCAGAACGGCAATATCTTTTCAAAGTTCTGTCAGGTTGCGACCAAGATGTTCACGGCGGAATGTGCGGAGTATGAACGCACGCAAAACTTTCCGCCCATTCTTGCGGAATGCATCGCGGAGGTGCTGGCTCTCAAACCCGATTGCGTCGGAATTTCGATGATTTTTTCCGAGCAAC
>JANLTU010000104.1:0-16725 GCA_031363085.1 Gammaproteobacteria bacterium | reverse complement strand
CTCTATTGGTAGGGTTCGTGTTATTCAGCGTCGCGAACCTGTGGATCTTCCGGATGCGTTTCCCTACGTTGCGCCTGTGCACGCCGACGCAACTGGCGTGGCTTTTGATTCCCGCCATCGTCAACCTGATTGCGCAGCAATGGATCGCCCACGAGGGCGCGCCCATCCTGTTTCTCATTTATGCCGTGCTGCATCTGTGGTGTGTACGGCGGGCGCATTTGTTCGACGTAATTCTTGTGACGAAACAGCTTGTGAGTCTAGTTGCGGTGAAATCATGAAGCTTGCGGTCCTTACCAATCGGATACCGATTTATAGATATCCGATCTTTGCGGCGCTGGCACAGTGCCGGGCGTGGGAACTGAAAATTTTTGTGTCGATGCCCGCCGCCGCTTCTGATCCGGCAGCGCGTGAGAATTTACCCTTGCACTATTCGCAGGGGTGGAATATCCGCTACAAGACGATTCATAAAGAAAATGGTACGTCGCAAGTGGAATCCCTGCCGGTGCCGGTGAAGTTACTGTGGGATCTGATGACCTTCAAACCTGATGTGATCATTTCCGGTGAGTTTGGATTGCGATCTGTCATCGCGCTTTTCGTCGCACAGCGACGTGGTGTGCCTTTAATCCTATGGAGCGAGGAAACCGCCGAATGCGCTAAAGCTATTTCCGGCGCACAGCGGCTTCTGCGTCGATTTTTACTTCCAAAAGCTTCCGCATTTCTCGCTTGGGGTAACCCAGCTTGCGAGTATCTGCGCACATGGCAGGTTCCTGAGGAAAAGATTTTTTACTGCACGCAAGCGGTCGATAACGACTACTGGCGTACAAGTGTGGAGCGAGTTGATCGAACACAAGCGCGAAACAATCTTGGCCTCAGTGGAAAAGTTTTTCTAGCGGTAGGCCAGTTGATTCCGCGCAAGGGTTTTAGCCTGTTTTTACAAGCATGGGGTGATTTGCCACAGCAACTTAAGGAGCAACACCACGTGGTTATCGTTGGCAAAGGCGAGCAGGAAACAGAGCTGCGGTCTCTTGTCCAAAAATTGAATATTTCCAACGTGCATTTCCCAGGTTTCAAGGCTATGGATGAGTTGTCCGAATACTACGCGGCGGCGGACGTTTTTGTATTTCCCTCGCTAGTCGATGTGTGGGGCTTGGTTGTTAACGAGGCATTGGCATGTGGACTACCGGTGCTGGCTTCGAAATATGCAGGTGCGAGTCATGAACTGATTGGGGATTACGGTGCGGGTGAAATCATCGATCCGAAAAATATTTCAGCGTTCACCGCAGTACTGCGCCGCTGGTGTGGGGATGTGAAGCTTATTCCGCGCGCCACTGCGCAGCGAGCAGTGGAAAAACACACATTTCAGGTATCCATCGACGCGATCACGCGCTTACTTTCCGGCCCGGTTGGAACCAGTGCGCGCTGAATTGAGAGTATCCACCTCGTGAAAGTCCTGCTTGCGCATAATTATTATCGCTCCAGCGCACCCAGCGGTGAAGACGCCGTGTTTCGTAATGAGC
Source organism: Gammaproteobacteria bacterium (assembly GCA_031363085.1). Lineage (GTDB taxonomy): Bacteria > Pseudomonadota > Gammaproteobacteria > SG8-11 > SG8-11 > UBA6921. Next base: position 15,208 of record JANLTU010000104.1, on the reverse strand, counting down.
GCGCCCTGTTGGAGGGGCGGGGTATAGACGTTATTCCATTCGAGAAATTCAACGATGCAATAGATGATTCAACTTTTGGCAAGCGTGTACGTGTGGCGTTGGATACATCATGGTCCAAACGAACCTATCGTGAAATCGTGGCACTTATCCGCAGCACCCGCCCGGATGTCGCGCACTTTCACAACACCTTCCCACAGATATCGCCCAGCGCATATCTCGCATGCAGGGAAAACGGCGTGCCGGTAGTGCAAACACTGCACAACTTTCGCTATATCTGCCCTGGTGCAATGTTGCTGCGCGACAACAAACCGTGCGAGTTGTGCGTCGGAACGACTCTGTTACCTGCGCTGCGTCACCGTTGCTATCGTGGTTCGCTCGCGGCGACGTCGGCGTTGGTATGGATGATCGAGCGCAATCGCCGCAACGGAGCATTTACGCGCTTGGTTGATTGCTATATCGCGTTGTCTCGATTTTCCGCAGGCCGACTGATTGCAGGCGGATTACCCGCGCACAAGATTGAAATTAAACCGAACTTCATCGCAGAGGTGCCTGGCAGCAATGATGCGAAAGAGCATTTTGCTATCTACGTGGGCCGACTCAAGAATGAGAAGGGCGTGCGTACCTTGTTGAAAGCGTGGCGCGATGTGCATCACTTGCCGCTCAAGATCTTCGGTGACGGTGAGCTGCGCGACGAACTCACGACCTATGCCGCAACAAATTCACTCAATGTGGAGTTCATGGGATTTAGGCCACGGGCAGAAATTATGGTGCAAGTTGCCCGGGCGAAAATCCAAATCGTGCCGTCGGAGTGCTACGAAGGTTTTCCGCTCGTCGTGTTGGAAGCGTATGCCTGTGGGACGCCGATTATTGCATCACGGATCGGGAGCCTCGACGAGCTCGTGAGCGACCATCAGACAGGTATCAAGTTCGAGGCAGGAAACGCGATCAATCTTGCAGCGACGGTTAACGAATTGGTTGCTAATACATCGAGTCTTGAGACGATGGGAAGTAACGTGCGCAATGTTGTGCTTTCGCGCTATACGGCGGAGCAAAACTATGTACAACTGCTGGGCATCTACGGACGGGCGCGTGTTGAGTTTGAGTCGAATCAGATGCAGGGTTCAGGCGACACGCGACTTTCGTTTTAGCTTGTTGCAAAAACGTTTTCTTGCAATGGAACTGTCATAGAGCCACGTCATAATTCCAAGCTGAAAATTCAGTGGGAAACTGACAGTGACATCCCGCAACACGGCTCAAGTGCTGGGTATTTCCATAGATCGCGATTGTTTGGATGCAATTACGGCACGGACGGTCGCTGCACTGCAGGATATGGACAAAGCCACCGTTTTCGCCTGCGCAAATCCACATTCACTGGTTGCTGCACAACAAGATGCAGTGTTTCACAGCGCGTTGACGCAAGCGGATATTGTCGTGGCTGATGGTGTTGGCATCACCGCGCTGGCAAAAGTTGCGCGCGTGGTTCTTGGTCCGCGCATCACGGGAATCGACTATTTTTTAACGGTCACACGTGCGTTGCAGCAGCGCGGTTACGGACGCGTATTTTTCTTCGGTTCCTCGCAACACGTTTTGGATTTGATCGCGGCGCGCTTTAAGCACGAATACCCTGAATTGGAACTTGTGGGTGTTTTATCACCGCCATTCGGACCATGGAGTGTGGCCCAGAACGATGACATGCTCGCGCGGATTAATGCGGCGCGTCCAGATGTGCTTTGGGTCGGAATGACCGCACCAAAGCAAGAAAAATGGGTGCAGGAAAATCGGGAAAAGCTGAAGGTGGCAGTGATAGCTTCCATTGGTGCGGTGTTCGATTTTTATGCGGGAACTTATCCGCGCGCGCCGCAATGGCTATGTAGCTTAGGTCTTGAATGGCTGTTTCGTTTGATTAAAGAACCACGCCGCATGTGGCGACGTAATTTTATCTCGACTCCGAAGTTCGTTGCGTTGGTGCTATTGCGGCATACTTTTGCGCACCGCGCCTGATGTCTTTAGTAGTGCTGGTTTAGTCGTAATTCCATTCGGCAAGAGCAATGAATCTAAAGAAATCTTCTCAAATGCTAGGCAAGGACCACTATCGTCTTTTGTACCAAACTGAATTGGAACAAGAAGCGGAGTGGCTGAGGCGAGGTGCCGCAGAGAAAGTTAATTCAATTGAAATACTCATGCGCGCGCAGGCCATCAAACCCAAAAGCATGCTTGAGCTTGGATGCGGAGTGGGTGCTGTAATCACTGAATGTCAACGCCGAGGCCTTGCCACAAAGTACATTGGTGTGGATTACGCCGCAGAGGCGATTGAATACTTAAGAAAGCACTCGGAGGGCATCGAACCTCTACAGGCGGATATCACCGATCCCAATTTTCGTATCGACGCTACTGTTGATGTGCTTGTCCTTAGCCATGTTCTTGAGCACTTGGAGAACCCGGCGATTTTTCTTGATGCGATGAAGAAGTCGGTAAAATTTTCATACGCTGTCATCGAGGTGCCACTTGAAGACTTGATCGGCAGCAGAATGAAGTCGCTTCTGAAGGATAGATCCGCCAATAAAGCCGGGCATGTTCAGTTTTTTACAGTCGCCAGCTTCGAGAATTTACTGAGTGCCAGTGGCTTTAAGATTGTTGATCGAAGAACCTATGTTCCCATTCTCGATCAGGAAACGATTCGCTTTGTATCGGCCAAGGATGGGTTGGCGAGGCATACGCAGTTACTTAAGGTCTTTACGAATAACTACCTGCCAAGGATGCTGAATCCCTTATGGAAAAGGCTCTACTATGCGCATCACGCTGTTTTATGTGTTGCAGATTACTGAAGATGACCTCCTTCATGCTTTGGCAATCGGTAACAGAGGACGTATCTTGATGCCCATTCTATTTCCGCTTCAAAGCGATACTAGGCGCCCCGCAGCAGACAGTGCGGTAGAACGGCAAGGCGTGGCAACACCGCATCGAATGGAATCACACACCACCCGATTGATTTGGTGCAATGAGTTATGAATGCTTTGATTTTCTGCGTCAATAAGGTAAAGAAATGAACGCTATTGGGACTATTAAGATTTTCCTAAACGCAAGAAGGAGCAAGAGCGTCATTGACCGGGTAGAGACACTGCTTAGATATTCTTGGTGTAAGGCCCATAAATTTATGAGACTCACGCGTACTCATGCCATGCGCGACTATAATTCAGTACGCTACATTATGCGCCCTGGATGCGCTGTTTCCGAGTCAATGTTTGTTGTCGGTCTATATGATTATGACGGAATGCGGGCAGTCAACGAATTGGTGTATTCAGGAGATGTTTTTTATGATGTCGGCGCCAATGTTGGCCCATTTACCATGTTGGCCGCCAAAAGAGGGGCGCAGGTTTTTGCATTTGAAGGCCATCCAGAAACGATAAGGCGGCTCAAAGAAAATTTTGGGATAAACAATATTCCTGTTAGTCAGGCCATCAATTTAGCAGTATCGGAAGAAAGTGGTGAGGTTGTATTTTCCGATGAGCCTGGGTCGTCGGTTAATGGCATTGTTCATGGCTCACACCCAGCGGGTATAAGGGTCAGATCGATTTCTTTGGATAACTTTGCCGAAAGAAATCCACCTCCAACATTCGTAAAAATAGATACTGAGGGACATGAGCTGAGTGTCTTTAAGGGGATGAAAAATATCTTGAAGTCGGGGGCCATAAAATACATAAGTTTTGAAGCCAATAGCTTATCCAGCACCAACGATCTGGCGGAGATATACACCATACTTTCGACTAATGGATATGTGGTCGGAAATATTGATTGGAACGCCAAGACGTTTTTTGCAAAAAATGACTTGGGTATCAAATCTCAGACTGGTGATTACCAAGCATTATCGCAAGAATTTCAGACGTATGTGGTAAGTAGGCATGGAATCCAATTGGTAGTAAAAAACTAAGACTATGCCGTATTCGGCATAATTTAAGAGGCTGGTTATCGTGGCACGGCCTGTTCAGCTTCAATGCGTTATTTTTGAGCGCAAAATGTTACTAAAACATAGTCAAGCGCACGCATGATCGTGCTCGCCCTTACGCGGTAAGTAACAGTTGAGAATCCCATGTTATATGCCGTCATCCATGTAGGCGTAACTACCGGTTGGGTCTACGATGATACGGCGACGGGACAACTGGCTTAAACCATAGGCAAGATGATTAGAAGGGATATCCTTGGTAATAACTGCATTAGCGCCGATGACCACATTATCCCCAATTGTTACTGGCCCTCCTATAACTGCTCCCGCCCCGATCATGACTCGTGACCCTAAAACCGGAAGCGTTTGAATAAAACCGTTCCGGTCTTGAGTCTTACGATAGTTTCCACCGATCGTCACGAATTGGGCTATGGAAACCTCGTTGCCAATTGTCACGCCCTGGCCAATAACAATACTTTGTGGATGGGGAAGCAAAACACCGCTACCTATTACGACTTGGTTACCAACCTCAATCAAATACAATGCTCGCAGTAACAGTCTCGATATTCTGTGGGTCCAGCGAGGACCATCGACGGCCAGTCGAAGTAGAAATAAAACCCTTGGTTGCTGAAACAGCGGCAACATTACTACCCGCATAGGGTGCTTTAGCGGGTTTACTAGTAGGAAACCAGAGCGCCTCAAGTCAGATATTAATAACTGCCAGAACATATTCTCCTCTCCATATTGCATTGCAACTTGAATACACGCCAGCACGGTAAATGATTAATGTTACTGCATGTTGACGCTAACCTTTTTGACGCAGGGGGGCTTGGTGCGATTCATTATTTAGTCATACAGCCTTGTTATCGTACGTGCGTTTATCATTAGACTGACTAGAGCATTAGTCATAAAAAACTGTACCACCACCAGCTAAAGCTGGTGGGTTTGCGCTGGGTGTTGCGGACTAAAGTCCGCGAAAACAGGTGCCTGGCTTAAACACCCCTTGCGTTCAACACTTCACCACATCACCGACCATTTAAAAAAACAGGGCGGCTAAAACCGGTGGTTTTAACCTTGGGATGGAAAATGAACAACCACAACCAGAATTTCGATTTTATTAGGGTAATTGCCGTACTTGCTGTTGTGTGGCTACACGTATCGGTAGACGTAGTAATTAAAAATCCGGATGTGTCTAGTGTGGCGTGGTGGGTTGGAAATATTGCGGATGCATTTAGCCGCTGGTGTGTGCCTTTATTTCTTATGGTCAGCGGTGCCTTGCTGCTTCCAACTTCTGCCAATCTTTCCCCTATCGATTTTTATATCAAACGGACATCAAGGTTATTCCCATCAATTGCCTTTTGGACGTTGATCTATATTGTTTTTCGAGAGTTTACGGAACCCGCATTTAGTCTAATAGTCGCTGCGAAAAGTATTATCAGGGGGATACCTTACTACCATCTTTGGTATCTTTATATGATCGTTGGCCTATCGTTCGCTACCCCCTTCCTTTGCCAATTAGTTTCAAAAACTCATCCTGACTCCCTCCGCCTATTGATCATGGGTAGCTTCACGATAGCCGCAGTCGAATCTGCATTAGGCGGCATCAGCTTTACATCCCTGGGTGTTACATTTCTGCCTCGTTTTCTCCCGTTTGTGAGCTACTTCCTCGCCGGCCACTACTTATTGAACCATCCCATTGAGCTAAGAAATCGATGGTTGATTTCAATTATCTTTTTCTGCGGTTTTCTTATTGCGCTTGGAACAGGTGTATTGCTCCAAGTGCTTGGTCCAATCTCATTAAAGTTTGAAACAATGTATTCATTTCTAAACCCAGTAGTGGTCATTATGTCGCTGTGCATTTTTCTTTTATTTACAAAAATATCGATCTCTCTTGGCGCATTACAGCGTATTGCGCCAATTACCCTGGGGGTCTATGTCATTCATCCCTTATGGCTTTGGTTCCTCGCTAAGTTTGGAATCACGGGATTCTTAGTACATCCCCTCGTTGGAATACCAACGACAACCATTCTGGCGTTCGCGCTGTCAGCAATGTCGGCAGCACTATTAGTCAACATTCCTGTCCTTAAGCGGACGGTGAGGTAGGCTGGAAAAGATAGAGCAACCTTGTTTCTGTAAATTCACGGTTTGACTGGTGTTCGCCGTGAGTGACATCGTCAAATAAATTTTTCCTGTTTGCCACTCCTCGGCGATTTCCATCATTAGCGCGCAAACGAGTCGTTCACACAATTTCTCATTCGGGAACAGGCTTGCCACCCGTGTGCGTCGCTTAATTTCGCGGTTGATGCGTTCCAATGGGTTGGTGGTGCGCAGACGACGCTGATGCGCCACCGACATTTGGAACACCGCGCCCCCTGTGGAATATTCTCCTGCGCCCAGGCCACAAGTTTCGGCGCGGTTTTCTGGTATTTCGTGATGAAGCTCTGGGGCAGGCGGCGGGCGTCCTGGTCATTGGGCGCGTCGAAGATCGCCTTGAGTTCGTGCGCGACGCCGCTCTTCATGTCATGGCGTTTGCGCGTTCTGCTGCAGATGAAACTAGCAACGTTGCCAGGGCACGCCAGGAAACACCGCCATACGCGCCGCCTTCAATCCTTCGTGGGCATCGCTGATCATCAGCGGCAGGCCCTGCAAACCCCGTTTGACCCGCCTCTGCAAAAACGTCCGCCAGTCCACTTCCGCTTCCGACCATGCAACCGAACACCCCAGCAGGTCACGCTTGCCGTGCTCATCCACACCCATCGCAACCCGCACGGCACAATCCACCACCGTGCCGCCATGGCGGACCTTTTCGTAGCGCGCATCCAAGTACACATACGGATAGGCTCCCAGCGCGCGCGTACGCCAGCGTTCCAGTTCGTCGTCCAGAACTTTGGCCGCGCGACTCACTTGCATGGAGCTGAGCGTCAGACCGCACAATGCTTCGGTGACGTGCGCAAGCTTGCGTGTCGAGACCCCTTGCACATACATTTCGGCTAACGACGGTGTAGAAAAACCCAAATCTGAAGCTGGCGCCCAGCAATTGGAAAGCTTTTTTTGCAGGTGGTGTTTGTCATGAAGCGGCACCGGGTTGTTTCTTGTTTCGATTCATGATGATCAATTCGCCCCCTGCGTTGATGTCATGCGACGCAGCGCGGATCGTTTCGACACGTTGCACGCGACATCCCTTCGGTTACTGCATCGCATACCCCTGATGCGCCAGTTTCTCAATGTTGTGCATCAGGCAATACAGTTTCCATTGCCCATCCACTTTGGTTTTTCCGCGCAAGGTCGTAGCGGCGCGATTCATCGCGCCATCTGCACATAGGAGCGGCTTGTAGCCGTGCCCACAGTGGAGCGCGACAGGTGGAAATGGATAGAGTGCTGCCGGTGCATAGTTGCCACTGCAACAACGGCTGTCCCGGTATCCGGATTTACCGGGGTGTATGTCGAATGGTGAAATTGAGGCCGAGGGTCACCAATGGTCGGGATGCGTGCACATCGTGTAGGCTTCGAGATCTTGCAGACAAGTACGTGAGAGTGCTTTTGGAAACGACGGCTGATGAACACTGGATGCAGCGTGCGCTGGCGCTGGCCACGCGGGCTGAAGCCGAAGGTGAAGTGCCGGTGGGGGCGCTGGTGCTACTGGACAACGAAATCATCGGCGCGGGCTGGAATCAACCGATAGGTTGCAACGACCCCAGCGCCCATGCCGAGATGCTTGCGCTGCGCGACGCAGCGCAACGCCAACACAACTACCGGCTGCCGGGTGCCACGTTGTATGTCACGCTGGAACCTTGCGTGATGTGTGTCGGCGCCATCATGCACGCGCGCATCGCGCGCGTGGTATACGGTGCCAGCGATCCCAAGACCGGCGCGGCCGGCGGCCAATTTGAATTGCTGGGCAGCGACAAATTCAATCATCGTGTCGAGGTCACGCGCGGTGTGCTCGCCGCGCACGGCGCAGAATTGTTACGCAACTTTTTCCAATCGCGGCGTTAACAGTTTATAATTCGCGCCTCTTGTAGGAGAGGTGGCAGAGCGGTTGAATGTACCTGACTCGAAATCAGGCATGGGCGCAAGTCCATCGTGGGTTCAAATCCCACCCTCTCCGCCAAATTCTAAGCGAATGCATTTCAAGCAAATAAATGCCCTGGCAGGGCCCTTCAAAATATTTTGTCAACGTGGTGCGCTCGTAAGTCCGGCCTACGGGTTGCCAAGGTAGCTTCGCAAAAAAATCAGAATTTTATCGGTGCGCGGGGAGGGCTTCATCGCGCCCGTTAACTTGCGTGAAACGCGCGCAATTTGGCCGGCGGCGATTGTTTGGTTATCCTCGCGGTGACAGGATTCATTTTGTACTACCTCTAATCACCGCCGCGAGGATGTCCGACGATGCCAGATCAATACCTCACCACGACCTTCACCGCTCAAGCCGATGAGGGCAGCTTGCCGGTGGTCAACGGCACGCTGGGGCCCGCAGCGGTGGACATTCAAACATTGTTCGCGCGTCACGGCATCCTCGCTTACGATCCCGGCTTTCGTTCGACCGCCTCCTGCAAAAGCGCCATCACGTTTGTCGACGGCGACCACGGCGTGCTGCTATATCGCGGCTATCCCATTGAAGAACTTGCGGAACATTCCACGTTTGCCGAGGTGGCTCACCTGCTGATGTTCGGGGAGTTACCGACCTGCGAGCAACTGCAAGGTTTTCAGAACAACTTGCTGCACTACAATTTGTTGCACGAGCAGGTCATGTCTTTTTATCGCGGGTTTCGTCGCGACGCGCACCCGATGGCGGTGATGGTCGGGGTGGTCGGCGCGCTGTCGGCGTTCTATCACGACGTGATGGACACGCGTAATCCACAGGATCGCGTGCGTGCGGCGATTCGCCTGATCGCCAAGATGCCGATGCTGGCGGCCGCCAGCTACACCTATTCCATCGGCCGGCCGCAACGCTACCCGAACAACCAGCTCGACTACGCCGCGAATTTTTTGCAGATGATGTTCGGCCTGCCCAACCGTGAGTACCGCATCGATCCGGTGCTGGCGCGCGCCTTCGACGTGATTTTGATATTGCACGCCGATCACGAACAAAACGCATCGACCTCGACGGTGCGACTGGCCGCTTCTTCGGGCGCCAACCCGTTTGCCTGCGTCGCCGCCGGCATCGCCAGTTTGTGGGGACCGGCGCACGGCGGCGCCAACGAGGCGGTGCTCAAAATGCTGCACGAGATCGGCTCGGTCGAAAATATTCCCAAGGCCATCGCGCGCGCCAAGGACAAGAGCGACGCGTTCCGGTTGATGGGTTTTGGCCATCGTGTCTACAAGAATTTCGACCCGCGCTCGCGCGTGATCCAGGCGCAAGCCAGGAACGTTCTGACGCATCTGGGCATCGACGATCCGCTGCTGGAAATCGCCATGCGCCTGGAAGAGATCGCGACCCAGGACGAATACTTCGTCGAGCGCAAACTTTATCCGAACGTCGATTTCTACTCCGGCATTCTGCTGCGCGCGATGGGCTTTCCGACCAACATGTTCACCGCCGTATTCGCGCTGGCGCGCACCACCGGCTGGGTCAGTCACTGGCTCGAACTCCAAGAAGAAGGCCATGGCATTGATCGCCCACGCCAGTTGTATGTGGGCAAGACCCGGCGCCCTTACCCGGTTAAAACCTGATGCTGCGCCGCGCTCATTTAAATGTCATGCATAAGCGCCGGATCGTCACCGTGGCAGTCCTGGGCGCCGTGCTTGCGGCCTGTGCTGTGCCTGATCGCGCCGGTCGTCATGCGGCTGACGTGGCCGGAGTGTCACGCACCGACCCCAATTCAGCATGGCGGGCTCCCACGCACCTGGAGCTCACGCTAAAACATGGCGCCGATGTTTCGGCTTGGCGTTGCAGCTATTCTCCCGACGGCACCGTGTTACTTGAGTCTCTCGCCACCGATGCGGTAGGCAATGCGCTGCTGTTGGTGGGTGGGCATGCGCTCGCGCTGCGCGGCGCCATGCCGCTGCGGCGTGATGCGCTGGACTTGGTCGACGCGGCGATGCTGGATCAGCAGCTCGCCACGCGTCTGTTGCAGCAGGCGTCACCGCAAGGGCCTGAGCTTGTCATGGGGCCGCAGCGCGTGCAGGTGGACGGAAGCGACGACCCCGTCAGCACTGAGACCACCAATACCTCGCGCTATTTTTATCCGCCCTGGAGCTTGCGTGGTGAGCTGCGGCGCGTGACGGCCAATAGCATCGGTTTCGATTTGCAATTTAACGCACAGCCCACCAACGCCACTGCGCGCAGCGAGCACTATTCTTTGTCTGGACTCTGGCAACAACACACCCCGGCGCCGCAGATCACCGATGACTTTTCTTTGGCGGGCTGGAGTGTTTATCGCATTCGCATGGGTACGCGCGACGCGGGCGGAATCAGCATCGCATCCTATGTGACGAGCACCGATTCGCGGCGTTATTTAACCTTGGGCGAGTTGCGTGCCGCCTTGCCCGCCGGTCGCTAAACCCGCGCGCGCCATGATCGTCACTTCCAAAACCTGGGCCACGCGGCTGCGACGTTACGTGTGGAGCACCGATCTCACGGCGCTGACGCGCTGGCATGTGCGTGGGCTGTGGGCGTTGCGCTTCACCTATGTGCTGGCGCGTGATCTGGCGCGCGACCGTCTGAGTTTGCGTGCCACCAGTCTGGTCTATACCACACTGTTGTCGTTGGTGCCGTTGCTGGCGGTCAGTGTGTCGGTGTTGAAAGCCATCGGCATCCAGCGGCAGTTTGAACCGATCTTGATGGACTTCTTTGACCCACTGGGCGACAAGGGTCATGCGCTCGGTGTCCAGATCATGACTTTTGTGAACAACCTGCGCGTCGGTGTGCTGGGTGCGGTCGGTCTGGCGCTGGTGGTCTACACCGGCATTACCTTGCTGCATCAGGCCGAACAGGCGTTCAACGAGATCTGGCACGTGGATCGCGCGCGTTCGCTGTGGCGGCGTTTCAGCGATTACCTGAGCGTGTTGCTGGTCGGCCCGGTATTGGTGGTGGCGGCGGTGAGCATTACCGCGTCGGTGATGAGCACGACCATCGTGCTCAAATTGCTGGAATTTGGCCCGCTCGGCATAGTCATCGCGCTGGGCGGCAAAGTGCTGTCGTTCGCGCTGGTGATGATTGCGTTCACCTTTGTGTACGGCTTCGTGCCGAACACGCGCGTGCGCTTTAGCGCCGCGTTTACCGGCGGCGTGGTCGCCGGCGTACTGTGGCAACTGGCCGGCGGGGTGTTCGCCACCTTGATGGTGCACTCCGCGACTTATACCGCGCTGTATTCCAGTTTTGCCATCGTGATCCTGTTTTTTGTTTGGTTATACGTCAGTTGGACCATCGTGTTAGTCGGCGCCAGCATTGCGTATTACACGCAAAATCTCGACGAAGTGGCGCGTCGCGAATCCGATGCGATGGAATCCTTCGGCGTCGGCGAGCGTCTGCTGCTGACCGCGATGTTGCACATCGCCTGCGCTTTCGCCGCCGGTGAACCCGAATTGAGCCGTGCCGAATTGGCGCGCAAATGCCGTGTCAGCGGCGAAACGCTGGCACCGGTGTTGCGCGCTCTGATCACCGGCGGCTGGATCAGCGTGACGGCCGACGATCCGCCGCGTTACCTGCCCGCCAAAGCGCTGGATAAAATCAAGATCGAGCACCTATGGCGCACCGCGCACGCCAACAGCACCGGTGATGCACCGGAAGTCGTGACGCTGCTGCGCGAAGTCGACGCGGCGATTACGCTCGGATTAAACGGCACCACGCTGCACGACTGGGTGAGTCGCGCCACTGTAAAACCGACATGAGTTCCTTCCGGGCTACAATGTTGCAACTTGTTAACTGCGCCGACCCGCCATGCACCCGGTAATTCGCGTGATCAGTTTGATTATCTTGGGCAGCGCCATGGCGTTAAGCCAGGGACGTGCGGTGTTGTTCGCCACATCGCTGGTGCTGGCGTTGTACGTCGCCACCTCGACCACCCACCTGACGCCTGCGTTAAAAATGTTGCGGCGCATGCGCTGGCTGTTTATTTCCATCAGCGGTTTTTATTTCTGGTTCACGCCCGGCACACCGTTGTTTGAATCTGCGTCGGACTGGCTGCCCAGCGTCGAAGGTTTGCAACTGGGTAGCGCGCGCATTGCGGCGTTAGTGACCCTGGTGCTGGCGGTGAATCTGCTGCTGCAAACCACGCCGCGTGCCGCGCTGGTCAGCGCGATCTTGTGGCTCACGCAACCGCTGCGTTGGATCGGCTTTGCGCACGAACGGCTGGCGCTGCGTTTAACGCTGGTGTTCGAAGCCGTGCGTGAAGTGCAAAGCTTGTACGCCGACGCCACGCCGACAACGAATGAGCGGCGCACGCCGCTGGCGCACTTCGGCGCACGCGTCGCGACCTTGTTCGAGCAAACCTTGCAGCGCGCCGATGCGCAAGAGTTGCAGGCGCTGCATGTTGACATTTCCGCAAGCCCACGGTGGTATCAATGGCTGTATCCCGTGCTCATCGCGATGGCGCTGCTCGCCATGCTGGTCAGCGAACGCGGATAAACGACCATGCGCATCGCCATCGGCATCGAATACAACGGCCTCGCCTACGCCGGCTGGCAACATCAAGGCCATGCGCCGACGGTGCAGCAGGCGGTCGAACAGGCGCTGTCGGTGGTGGCCGATCAACCGGTCAAAGTCATGGCGGCGGGGCGCACCGATGCCGGTGTGCATGCGCTCGGACAGGTAGCACATTTTGACACCACGGCGCAGCGCACGCCGCGCGCCTGGCTGTTGGGCACCAATGCCAATCTGTCGCCCGACGTCGCGCTGACCTGGGTGCAGCCGGTCAGCGACGAATTTCATGCGCGCTTCAGCGCGCTGCGCCGCCGCTACCGCTATGTCATTCTCAATCGCACGGCGCGCTCCGCCGTGCTTGATCGCCGCATTACCTGGATACATCAGTCGCTCGACGTACAGCGCATGGCGCAGGCCGCGCAAGCGTTGCTGGGCAGCCATGATTTTTCGGCGTATCGCGCCAGCGCCTGCCAGTCCAAGCGACCGGTGAAAACCGTGTACGAGCTCACGGTGCAACGCCGTGATGATTTGCTTGTGCTCGACATTGAAGCCGACGGTTTTCTGCACCACATGGTGCGCAACATCGTCGGCGTGTTGCTCGCCATCGGCTGTGGCGAACGCGAGATTTCCTGGGCGCAAGAGGTGTTGGACGCACGCGACCGCAACGTCGGCGGCGTCACCGCCTCGCCGCACGGTTTGTACTTCGTGCACGCGGTTTACCCCGCGCACTTCGCCCTCCCGCGCCTATCGTCACCGGTGCTGGTTTGGTAAACTCGCGGTCATTTTATGCAACGCACCCGTGTAAAAATTTGTGGTATCACCCGGCCCGAAGACGGCTTCGCCGCCGCGCGTTGCGGTGCGGATGCCATCGGCCTGGTGTTTTACGCACCCAGCCCACGGCATGTCAGCATTGCGCAAGCGCGCGCCGTGGTGCAAGTGTTGCCGCCGTTTGTCACCGTGGTGGGTTTGTTTGTGAATGCAGCACAGCAGGAGATCACTGACGTGTTGCAGCAGGTGCGTTTGGACGTGCTGCAATTTCACGGCGACGAAACGCCAGATGAATGCGCCCACGTCGGTCTGCCGTATTTGAAAGTCCTGCGCGTGCAGCCGACGACCGACATCGCCCGCGTGGCCAGCACCTATTCGACCGCCCAAGGGCTGCTGCTCGACACGCATGTCGACGGCATCCCCGGCGGCACCGGACAAACGTTTGATTGGAATCTAGTGCCGCGCGACCTGCCGATGCCGCTGATCCTCGCCGGCGGCTTGTCGCCGCTCAACGTGAAGCAGGCGATCCGCATCGCGCGCCCGTATGGTGTGGATGTCAGCGGCGGCGTCGAAGCCGCGAAAGGAATCAAAGACGCCGCGAAAATCGCGGCGTTCATGGTTGAGGTTGTGGGTGCCTTAGCTTGATAAATAGCGGGTGGATTAGCTGCTGCCCACAGCCGAAGCAAATATTCCCTTCCCCCTGCAGGGGGAAGGCTAGGATGGGGGTGGTTAAATGTCAGAGAGGATGAATGGAGCCGGAACAATGTTAGAGATTGTCGCAAGTCCTATTCTGCGAGCACTACTACTACTACGCTTGGTGCCGGCGTTTTTACTTCAGTGGTATTGGACAGAAAAGCGCCTTGCTTCTAACGTTCAAACCATGGTTCGCGGTGACGGTCAAGGCATCAAAATTGATGGGGGCGAGATTCCTTATTTCTCGTCCTTGTTGGAGGTGCAGAACCTTACTCCTTTTCCAATTGAGGTCGATAGGCTCTTTGGAGATGTTTTCTGCGGAGGACGTATTGCTTCCTTCGTCAGTCTCGAACGTAAGGCCATAAAATCACTAGCATCCGAACAAGTTTTCATTCGTGCTGACATGACAGACGCACAGGCACGATATTTAGCCAATACCTACAAGACCAATCGCGTTCACATCGTCCTAAGTGGCTTCATTCTTAGCCGCATTCGAGGGTTCAGCCTTATTGGTCGACGCATTGAGAGCACCAATGTTGAGATCATAAACGTTCGGGTAGTTGCTCTGTAACCGGTGCTCAAGCGGATGCTCTTATCGTCGCGCTGTTTAGCTCTATGATCGACCCCATCCTGACCTTCCCCCTTCACGGGGCGAAAGAGATGTAGCACTAAACCAACAGATGATAGACGAAACGTGAACATGAAAACCCCAACAACCAAAACCCCCTACCAACTTCCCGACGCCCTCGGCCACTTCGGCCACTTCGGCCCCTACGGCGGCCGTTTCGTCGCTAAAGCACTGCTTCGCTCGTCATCTAAGACGTCGACAAAAGTTATGCTTCGTCAATCAAGAGTTACGGTGGTGTAGTGGCGAATAGCTTCAAGAGTGACGACAGTTTCCTACGAAAACTCGCGGTCGGTGCCGCAGGCACAAATGCAACGATTGCCCGACTGAAGACGCTTGGATTCAATCCAATAGAACTTGAGCGGGGTTCCACTGGCTTCAAAATTTGGAAGAAAATCAAAATTAAACGCGTCCGGATTCCTGATATTTTATGCTTGAACTCCGGCTTACGATTTGAATCTCGTGGCAAGACAAAGCTTGAAATATCAATGTCACATTCCCTTAATGACCCGAAGCGGGCTTGGGATGCTGGTATGCGGGACGATGACCTTGTTGCAATCGTCGTCTTCGAGCAAAACGACGATTCTCCCGTAAACTTGCA
>JANLTU010000057.1:0-2172 GCA_031363085.1 Gammaproteobacteria bacterium | reverse complement strand
CTGCGGCTCCGCCAGCAGGCTGTAGGCATGGCCGTTGTGGTACAGCAGGAGGTCGCGCGGGATAGCGTCGTGATCGGTGCTGCTATTGCCGTCCATGGCGGTGCGTCTCGTTCAGGTGTGAGGGAGATTGTGCTTGCAAGTGCTCGCTAATACAAATACACAGCGCTAGCATGAGGAGCCGTGTTGTCGCTCTGGCCGGGCGTGGTGTTGTTCACGCCGGTGGCGGTGCTGGCTTCGCCCCACGCTCCGACCGCGAGAGTGCTGCCGTCCTTATTCAGCGCAACCGACCCGCCGAAGAAATCACCAGTCCCAGTATTCGAGGCTTTCACGTAAGCCTGTTGGGACCACGCGGCACCGCTGCGTGTAAAG
Organism: Gammaproteobacteria bacterium; assembly: GCA_031363085.1. GTDB lineage: Bacteria > Pseudomonadota > Gammaproteobacteria > SG8-11 > SG8-11 > UBA6921. Next base: position 1,803 of record JANLTU010000057.1, on the reverse strand, counting down.
ACGTACACCGCGCCCGAGTCGGCGCCTAAAGCGTCGTTAGGTGTAACCGCTTCATCGGGTGTGCCGGGAATGACGCCAGTTTTCACACTATCTTCAAGATACGCCGCGACTGCGAGCGTGTTGCCGTCAGCGCTCAGCGCGACCGACCAGCCGAAGTAATCACGGATCTCAGTATTCGAAGCCTTCACGTAGGCCTGCTGCATCCAGGTGGTACCGCTGCGCGTGTAGACATACACCGCGCCTGCGGCACTGGCCGAGTTATCGCTCTGGCCGGGCGCAGTGTTGTTCACACCGGTGGCGGCGCTGGCTTCGCCAGGTGCACCGACCGCCAGAGTGAGACCATCGGTGCTCAGCGCGACCGAGCGGCCGAAGCGGCTACCGGCCCCAGTGTTCGTGTTCGAGGCTTTCATGTAGGCCTGCTGGGTCCACGCGCCGCCGCTACGGGCGTAGACATACGCCGCGCCGAAGTATGAGCCTATAGCAGCGTTGCCTGTCCCCGTTTCGCCGGGTGCGCCAGTGATGACGCCAGTCTTTGCACTGGCTTCGCCATACGCCCCGACCGCGAGCGTGTTACCGTCGGCGCTCAGCGCGACCGAATAGCCAAAGTAATCATTTGTCCCCGCATTCGAAGCCTTCACGTAGGCCTGTTGCGTCCAGGTGCTGCCGCTGCGGACGTATACGTATACCGCGCCGGAATGTGCAGCGCCGTTGCCCATAGCCGCCTCGTTGGGCGCTCCCAGTGTGACTCCCGTGTTCGCACTACCTTCGCCATAGGCGCCAACCGCCAGCGTATTGCCGTCGGCACTCAGTGCGACCGAGTAGCCGAAGAGATCACCGCTCCCGGCATTACTCGCCTTGACATACCCGATGGCGTCGAGCATGACATTCAACGCACTCACTCTCGCCGAGGGCCTGCAGGCCTTGTTCGCATCGCAGGCTTCCAACATGAATTGCGCTTTGGGCCAGTTGATACGGTGTACCGAGATATCCCAGTCGTACGTCGTGCCGGTCAGGTTGTCGCTGTCTTTCGAGAGCAGCACAAACCCCGACACCCCATCCGGGTTATAGCTCACCCGGTAATAGGTGACCTTGGTCACGGCCTTGACCGGGTACCAACTGAAGTGCAGTTGTTTCAGGCCGGCGCTGACGCTGAGTTCAACTTTAAAGGTTGCAACCTTGACCGGATTGGACTCCACCGGCAGGCCGGGGCTGGCGCCGGTGCGCGCGTGCGGCGTGACAACAACGGTGAGGGTTGTGCCTGCATCCGCCGGCTTCAGGGTGTAACTCTTATCGCGCTCGTCGCCGATGGCAGTTTTGCCATCTTTTCCGTCACGCCACCATTGATAGCTCGGGGCATCTTCGCCATCCCCGTCCAGGTCCTGGAAATTGTAACTGACGGTGAGCGGTGCAGTGCCATCGGCCTGACCATTGACGCTGCCGCCAATCACCACGTTGGTGACGCGGGGCGGACTGTTTTCAATCGCGATTTCTTCCGACAGCACCGCCGCACCCGGCGACGCGCCGCTGGCGGCGGCCGGCGTCACGCGAAACTGCAATTTCTTGCCGGAGTCGGCCAGCGTCGCGGTGTAATTGTCTTGGTCCGCGCCCGCGATGGGCTCGCCATTGCGCAGCCAGACCTTGAGCGTGCCGCTTTCGCTGTCAGCGTCGGTGTCGAGGTAGCGGTAGCTGGCTTTACAAGACGGTGCCGATATGCGCGGGATGCTCTGACGCGGACAGTGTGACGTCTTTCGCCAGTGGTGCCGTGTTTCTGCCGGCATCGTTCGCCGCGCTGCTGCACCCCGC
>JANLTU010000056.1:0-6784 GCA_031363085.1 Gammaproteobacteria bacterium | reverse complement strand
AGCAATACTTTGTCGTAGGCGGCGCGCGCCCACGGATAGATCATGACGTCCTCGCCAAGATTCGAAGCATGGTAGTCCACGTTGCGAATGGCGTTGTGCAACGCGTTGTCGCGCGCGGTCTGCACCAAGCCCGCATCGCCTTCGACGCCGACCACGTGCGCGGCACGACGTGCCATCGGCAGGGTGAAATTGCCCAACCCGCAAAATAAGTCAAGCACGTGATCCTGTGGCTGCACGTCGAGCAACTCCAGCGCACGGTCCACCATCAGCGCGTTCATTTCCGCATTGACCTGGGTGAACAGCGTCGGGCGGAATTCGAATTCGACATGGTGCTGCGCCAGCGTGTAATTCAATACGCCCTGCTCCGGCCACAGCAGCGCCACACTCTCCAGCCCCTGGGATTGCAGGTACAAATGCAGCACATGCTGTTGCGCAAAGCCGGTGAGCAGCACGCGGTCGGCATCGCTCAAGGGCATGAGGTGACGCACGATCAACGCGGTGGCGTTGTCACCGACCGCAACTTCAATTTGCGGGATGTGTTCCTTGATACTCAAGGCGGTGACCAGCGCGGTGAGTTGCGGCAACAGTTTTGCAACCGCCGGGTACAGCACTTCGCAGGTGGCGATGTCGGCGAGATAGTGACTGTGTTTCTCGCGGAATCCGACCAGCACACGTTCCTTTTTGATCACGTATTTCACCGCCAGCCGCGCCTTGCGCCGATAGCCCCAACTGGGCCCGGTGAGCGCCGGCAACAGGTGCTTGGGCTTGACATGGCCGATGCGTTCGAGATCGTCGAGCAGGGCTTTTTGCTTGGCTTCGATTTGCGCTGCAGGGCGCAGGTGTTGCAGCGCACAGCCACCGCACACGCCGAAGTGCGCACAACGCGCGGTGACGCGATCCGGCGAAGCTTCAATGACTTGAATGGTTTTCGCTTCGTCGTAACGCCGCTGCCGTGCGATGTATTGGAACTCGACTTCTTCGCCGGCCAGCGCGCCATCAACGAACACGGTTTTGCCGTCGACGTGGGTGACGCCGCGACCGTCGTGCGTCAGCGATTCGATGCGCGCGCGCACTGGTTGCGTGGGGAGAGGTGAACGGCGTTTAGACATAAAGGTGTGATGACAAGCTCTTATAAGTTGCGGTGGGTACTTGGTAACAGCGCCACCCTCGGCGCGCGCTTCTGGGATGCACTGTGCCGCTCTCGCGGCGAGGGCGCCGCTCTTACGCTATGGTCGCCAGTCTTGATAATTCACTTAACTTGCCTCTGGCCACGCGTCATGAAATGCGCGCAGATGTTGGTGCTCCGACTTCACCAGCGTATCGCGCACCACCTGACACTCCTGATCGTGCTGCGCGCGCGTCAGGTGGCCGCGCATGAGTTCAAAGCGCAAATACACCAGATAGGTATTGAGCACATCGGTTTCGCAGTAGTTGCGAATCTCGGCGAGGCGCCCTTCCTGATAGGCATCCCACACCTTGTCGCCGCTCATGCCCATTTTGCCGGGAAAGCCGAGCAACATCGCGATCTCGTCCAGCGGCGCGGCGGTGCGCAGGTTGTACATCGCCAACACGTCCATGAGGTCGGTGTGACGAAAATGATAGCGGCTGATGTAGTTGTTCCAGCGAAAGCTGTTGTCGTCTTCGCCCATGTCCCAATAGCGCGGCGCGCTGATCGCATGCCGCAGCGCGCGATAGTGCAGCACCGGCAGGTCGAAACCACCGCCGTTCCACGACACCAGCGTGGGGGTGTATTTGTCAAGACCGTCGTAGAAACGCTGAATCAAATCCGCTTCACTGGATGACGGCGTGCCCAGCGACCAGACCTTGAACGTATCCGCCGTGCGCAACACGGCGGAAATCGCCACCACGCGCTGCACATGCAACCGCAAGAATTCGTTACCGCTTTGTTGCCGACGCAATGCGAACATCGCGCTGGCCACGTCTTTGTCGCTTAAACCATCGAGGCCAAACAGGCGGCGGCCGCCGTCAACATCCGGCACCGTTTCGATGTCGAAGACGAATACATTCATGCCGAAAATACGTTGCTGGACAGATAACGGTCACCGCGATCGCAAATGATCACCACGATCACCGCGTGTTGCAGGGTTTGCGCTAAACGCAGCGCCGCCGCCACCGCACCGCCGGAGGAAATGCCGGCAAAAATACCTTCGCGTGCCGCCAGTTCGCGTGTGGTGTTTTCCGCCTCAACCTGCGTGACCTCCAAAATGGTATCGACGCGTGTGGCGTCGTAGATTTTTGGCAGGTAGGCCGGCGGCCAGCGGCGAATGCCGGGAATCGACGCGCCGTCGGCAGGTTGCACGCCGATAATCTGCACCTGCGGATTTTTCTCTTTCAGAAATTGCGCCGTGCCCATGATGGTGCCGGTGGTACCCATCGAGCTTACAAAATGCGTGATGCCCGCGTGCGTGTCGCGCCAGATTTCCGGGCCGGTGCTTTCGTAGTGCGCGCGCGGATTGTCCGCATTGGCAAATTGGTCAAGCACCTTACCTTTGCCGTCCGCCTGCATCTGCAGCGCCAGATCGCGCGCGCCTTCCATGCCCTGCGCCTTGGTCACCAAAATAATCTGCGCGCCGTAGGCCGCCATCGCCGCGCGCCGTTCGAGCGTCATGGTTTCCGGCATGATCAACACCATGCGGTAGCCCTTGATCGCCGCGACCATCGCCAGCGCAATGCCGGTGTTGCCGCTGGTCGCTTCAATCAAAGTGTCGCCGGGTTGGATGTCGCCGCGCGCCTCCGCATGTTTGATCATGCTTAGCGCAGGGCGATCCTTGACTGATCCGGCCGGATTATTGCCTTCGAGCTTGACCAGCAACGTGTTGCTGGTGACGCCGGGCAAGCGCTGCAAGCGCACCAGCGGCGTGTTGCCGACACAGGATTCAATCGTGGGGAAAGTCATGGCGCTAGTGTAACCAGAGATCGAGCACCGCGATACGGCGCTTACTTTTTGCCGCCCTGCGTTGGTGCCAGCGCGGGCAAACAATACGATTGTAGATAGTGTTGAAAGGATTCTTTCAACTCCGGATGCTTGAGCGCGTATTCGACCGTGGCTTGCAGATAACCGAGCTTGCTGCCGCAGTCATAACGCTTACCTTCAAAGCGATGCGTCATGACCGTTTCGTGGGCCAGCAGTTTTTCAATGGCATCGGTCAGTTGAATCTCGCCGCCCGCGCCGCGCCCGTGGGTCTCGATCAAGTCGAAAATACGCGGCGTGAGAATGTAACGTCCGACCACGGCAAGATTGGACGGCGCCTTGCTCGGGTGCGGTTTTTCCACAATGGTTTCGATCTGCGCCTGACGACCGCGCACCTCTTTGACGCTGACGATGCCGTATTTGTCGGTATCTTCGCGCGGAATTTCTTCCACGCCCAACACACTGCAGGCATGTCGGTTGTAAATCTCGACCATCTGCTCAAGACAGTTCTTGGGCTGCGCATCGATCAGGTCATCCGCCAAAATGACAATAAATGGCTCGTCGCCGATCAAAGGCTTGGTGCACCCTACGGCGTGACCCAGTCCCAAGGCTTCCGCCTGCCGCAGATACACACACGTCACCTGCGCAGGAAGAATGTTCTGCACCTGTTCAAGCAATTTGGTTTTGCCACGCTGCTGCAACTCGACTTCAAGCTCATAGGCTTTGTCGAAATGATCCGGAATCGCGCGCTTGTTGCGACCGATGACAAAGATCAGCTCAGTGCACCCGGCCGCCACCGCCTCTTCCGCCGCGTATTGAATCAGCGGCTTGTCGACAATGGGCAACATCTCCTTGGGATTGGATTTGGTGGCGGGCAAAAACCGTGTTCCCATGCCCGCGACGGGAAAGACTGCCTTAGTGATTTTCCTAGTCATTCGATTTCGTCCATAAATTCTCAAGGTGAAAGTGGGCGTATGTTCCTACAAACGCTGGGTGCTTTCAAATGCTGTCGCACAACACGTGCATTTATGCGGCGCACCCCAACGCCTACGCTCCCTCAAGTCGAACGCAAAATGTGTTTGACAGCGCCGCGCTCAAAACGTAGAACTTCGCATCGTGGGTATTTCAACAACGTCAAAATAAGGAGCAAAATTTTATGAGCAAAGGCGAAGACAAGAAAAAAGAAACCAAGAAAGCACCAACCAAAACCCTGAAAGAAAAACGCGCTGAGAAAAAAGCCAAGAAGGGGTAACCCGTCCTTCCACAGGACATGAACCGGCGGGCAGCGCCGCCCGCCGGGTGTTTACGCAACACACTGCGTTAACGCTTGACCACCCGCCACTCGTACTGAGAAGCCAACGCGCGTGTCCGGTAAAGAAGCCACCGCCCGCATCAAAATCAACCAACTGCTTGAAGCGGCGGGCTGGCGTTTCTTTGCGGCCGGAAACAAGCCCGCCAACATTCGCCTCGAACCCAGCGTCACTATTAAATCATCTGAACTGGATGCCCTCGGCGACAACTTCGAGAAGGCCAGCAAGGGCTTCATCCTCGCCTCATTGAGGACCAAGTCAGCGACGACTACATCGTGCTGACTCAGCGCCCGAACTATTCATCTGAAGCAGCGTGGCGTAACGAAGCAGAACGTCCCGGCTACATCCAGGCCAACAAACTGCGTTTCTTGCGGCCCTATCAATTGAAGGCCATTCATGCCCTACAACAGGCCGTGAAGGATGGCAAAGACCGCTTCCTGTTCGAGATGGCGACCGGCACCGGCAAGACCCTCACTGCCGCCGCCGTCAAACTGTTCCTGCGTTCCGGCAATGCCAGCCGCGTGCTGTTTTTGGTGGATCGTCTCGAACTGGAGGATCAGGCCAAGAAGGCTTTTGCAGCGCTGCTGTCCGCCGACCTTGCGACGGTAATCTACAAAGAAAATCGTGATGACTGGCAGCGCGCCGAAATTGTCGTCACCACAGTGCAATCGCTGCTCTTTCAACAACAAGTACCAGCGGCTGTTCTCGCCCACCGATTTCGATTTGGTCATTTCCGATGAAGCGCACCGTTCCATCGGCGGCAACGCCCGCGCCGTGTTCGACTACTTCATCGGTTACAAGCTCGGCCTCACCGCCACACCGCGCGACTACCTGCGCCGGTTCGATAGTTCAAAACCCGGCACCCGCGACCCGCGCGAAGCCGAGCGCCGATTATTACTGGACACCTACCGCTACTCGTTGCTCGATGGCGTGAAGGAGGGCTTCCTCATCAATCCCACTGTCGTCGATGCCCGCACCGAGATCACCACCACACTGCTTTCCGAAGAGGGCTTCGTCGTCTCGTTTGCCGACGATGCCGGCGAAGACCAGCAGCAAACCTTCAAGTAACGCGAATTCGAAAAGCGCTTCTTTGCCGACGCCACCAACCAGCTTTTCTGCAAAACCTTTCTGGAAAATGCCCTGCGCGATCCAGTCAGCGGCGAGATCGGCAAGTCCATCATCTTCGCGGTCAGCCAGAATCACGCCGCCAAGCTGGCGCAGATACTCAACCAGATGGCCGACCGCATGTACCCCGGCAAGTACCAGTCCGACTTCGCCGTGCAGGTCACCTCGCAGATACCCGACGCGCAGCAGTTCACCATCAACTTCAGCAACAACAATCTGCTTGGCTCGGCCAACTTCCTACCCGCTTACAAAACCAGCAAGGCGCGTGTCTGCGTGACCGTGGGCATGATGACCACCGGCTACGACTGCCCGGACATTCTCAATCTTGGTTTATTTCACCCGATTTTCTCGCCGACCGACTTCATTCAGATCAAGGGGCGCGGCACCCGCAAACACAACTTCCTTGATGATCTCTTCGACGACAGCCGCAAGGACGACGTGGCGCAACCGCAAAAATCCGCCTACAAACTCTTCGACTTCTTCGCCAACTGCGAATACTTCGAAGAAGAGTTCAACTACGACGAAGTACTGAAACTGCCCCGACCTTCAAGCAGGAGCGACGACATGGGCGGCGGAAGCGGGCCGGTCGTTGTGGGCGGCACTTACGAACACCTCGGCGGCGACATCATCGCGTCGATGGGCGTTGAGCAGATCACGGCTGAGGGCATGAGGATCGACCGCATGTTCTTCGAGCGATTCGAAGACACGGTGCGCGAAGACGAGACCATTGCCCAAGCCGTCGAGTCCGGGCAGTGGGACCGTGTGATCGACTACGTGAACCGCGAGGTCTTCGACAAACCCGAAGAGTTCTACACCCTCGACAAGTTGCGCAAAGCCGCCGCTGTGGATCGGCGCCTGACCCTGCGCGAAATCCTGGAGAAAATCTTCGGCCTCATCCCGCGCTTCAAGTCCAAGGACGAACTGCTGGAAGAAGAGTTTGACCAGTTCATCGCCGACACTAAGCCGACAGACGCCGAGGCCATCCCAGCCATCAAGAACTACTTCAAGGCTTACGTCACCAGCGACCAAGTGCGCCACATCATCGAGAGCAGGCACTTCACCGATCTGGCGACCAATCCCTTTTTTGACAGCCGGGCTTTCAAGGCCGTACCGCCGAAGTACCGCACGCTCATTCCCAATTACATCAAGGACTACGTGTCCCTGAATCAGTTCGCGCCTTGAGTCATGAAATCCATCCACTTATCAGTTTGAATATGGCGAATTCGCCATATTTAAACCCGTCGAATTCGACGGGTTTGGCGCGATCCCACCCAAATGCGTATTCTGGCCATCGTGATCACTGATTATTATGATCGTGATCAATGCGGATCAGCGCTGGGTGCTGGTGGGGAGATTTTTAATCGACGTGATCATGATCGGTCAATGTTTTTGTGTTTTTTCGCATCGATTCTCCTGT
>JANLTU010000041.1:0-31861 GCA_031363085.1 Gammaproteobacteria bacterium | reverse complement strand
AGCCTGCGTACGCCTCGTTGAACCTCATCTTCCGAATCTCCTGTAACACTTCCGTCCTTCTCATGGCTCACCTCCAGGGTGAATCATGAAACCGGACACATGACGTGCTACAGCTCCGGACAGATTATTAGCTCGCTACACCGCCACAGATTGCTGCTTGTCGTGCATACACAACGGGGCAAAATAACCAGATAGTTAGCGTTCGAATTGCCACACGGCAGGAGAAGAAAATCTATGAAGAAGGGTAAAGCTGACGAAATGCGTGCTGAATACAAACGGTCCGATTTAGGGCGTGGAGTTCGAGGAAAGTATTTAAAGTCCTATCAGGCAGGAACAAACCTTGTTCTTCTAAGCGCTGATGTTGCAAAAGTGTTTCATGACGAAACCGTCGTGAATGAAGCGCTTCGCTCATTAATTAAAGTTGCCCATACGTCTGTAGGCGCAACAACGCGTTCACGTGGACGCGGCAAAAAGCCCCGCGCCGCTTAACGCGAACTTTGGGGCTCTCTCATGCACCACGACCCACTGGCGATGCAGTCCTACTACGGTACTCGCGCTCCCGAGTACGACAAGATTTACCGCAAGCCCGAACGGCAGTCTGATCTCGCCGCCATCCGTCAGTGGCTACCGCCCAAGTTTGCCGGCGCTTCGGTCCTTGAAGTTGCTTGTGGCACGGGCTACTGGACTCAATTGATCGCGCCTACTGCCGCGCACGTTCTCGCTATCGATGCCGCCTCGGAAACTCTGGCCATCGCCAGCTCCCGCGTCCCCGTTGAGAAAGTTACTTTTCTGGTCGGCGATGCTTACGCCTTACCCCGTCAGTTTGGGCCTATCGATTCGGCATTTGCCGGCTTCTGGTTTTCGCATGTGCCAACGACACGGCGGCGCGAATTCTTCGCCGGCTTGGCAGCTTGCCTGCAACCGCAGGCGCGCGTCGTTCTGCCCGACAATCTCTACGTCGAAGGTAGCAGTTCGCCGATCACGGATCGCGACTCGGATGGAAACACCTACCAAACTCGTCGTCTCGCCGATGGTTCGTCGCATCGTGTGCTTAAGAACTTTCCTTCCGAACACGAATTACGACAGTCCATCGTCGGTTTTGGCGAAAGTTGCGTCTTTACGTTCTGGCGGTATTATTGGACTCTTGAATATGTTGCCGTTAAGCCCTAACTGCGTGGTCGAGGGGACAGTCGAGTAGCTACGTTTCTCGGTTCCTTAGAGCCTGTTCAAGATTTTCCTGGCGGGCGCATTGCGGCGTTAAAGTCGAACTCAAAATAGTCACATACCGCGTGTAGGCTGCGTTTTTGAGTTCCATTTTGCCTTGCACTGCATCCCCCAGGAAAGTTCTTGAACAGGCTCTTATGGTCTTTGCCCGCCGAAAGTCTTTGTTGCCGGCGTTGCTCACATTCGCATTCTTGGCATTAATCAATGAGGATATTCAGCATGATAAAAGCCTATGCAGCACATGAACCGAAAGGAAAGCTTCAAGCTTTTGAGTATGCACCCGCTGCTCTACAGGCTTATGAAGTTGAAATTGATGTCCAATTTTGCGGCATCTGCCATAGCGATTTGAGCATGATTGATAATGAATGGGGCATGACCCAATACCCCATCGTGGCGGGGCACGAAGTGGTGGGAACTATTTCACAAATCGGTGAGCGTGTTAATAATTTAGCAGTGGGGCAAGCGGTGGGCCTGGGATGGCATGCCGGTTATTGCAATACCTGTGATCCCTGCCGTGCGGGCGACCATAACTTGTGCGCGGCGTCGCAGGCCACCATGATCGGCCATCATGGCGGCTTCGCTGACAAGGTGCGGGCGCAGGCCAACAGCGTGGTGCCGATCCCGGAGGGCATTGACCTGGAATCGGCTGGGCCGCTGTTTTGTGGCGGGGTGACGGTGTTCAATCCGCTGGTTCAGTTCAATATCCAGCCGACCGATAAGGTTGCGGTGCTTGGCATCGGTGGGCTCGGGCATCTGGCGTTGCAGTTTCTGCATGCCTGGGGCTGCGAGGTAACCGCGTTTACGTCCAGCGAAGTCAAAAAAAAGGAAGCCCTGGAAATGGGTGCGCATCACACCCTGAATTCCCGCGACCCGAAAGCAATCGAGGCGGCGGCAGGTCGTTTTGATCTGCTCTTATCCACGGTCAACGTCAAACTCGACTGGAACCTTTATCTTGGCAGCTTGAAGCCGCGCGGACGTTTGCACTTTGTCGGCGCAACGCTCGATCCGCTGGATATCAATGTGTTCTCACTCATCATGGCGCAACGTACGATATCCGGCTCACCGGTAGGCAGCCCGGCAACCATCGCCAAAATGCTGGAGTTTGCCAAGCGCCATAACATCAAACCCGTGATTGAGAAATTTCGCTTTGACAGAATTAACGAGGCGCTCGACCGATTGCGCAGTGGCAATGCGCACTATCGTATTGTGCTGCAGCGTTGAACCCAGCAGCCTGTTGAGTACAAGGCAAGGAGATCGATCTCTTGTTAGCACGCATGCGAATTCCACCCAATCACACGGGCCAACTTCCGTATCGGAGAGCACATGTCGAATCAACCAAAGTCTGGTGCCGTGTTGTTTGCAAAGGATTTGCTGCGGGTCGCAAAATTCTACGAAGAACTCTTGGCCCTGACAGTCTCAGTGTCTGAACCTGATCACCTTGTCATGGAGTCAGCCGAGTTTCAGCTTGTGGTGCACGCCCTTCCAAAGAAAGTCGCCAAGTCAATTAACATCACGTCACCACCGGCGCGTCGCACCGAGGTTCCCACAAAACTCTTCTTTCCGGTCGTAAGCCTTGCTGAGACTCGGATCAAAGCCGCCGCCTTGGGCGGCGAGCTGAATCCGCAGAGCAAAGAATGGGAGGCGCGAGGCTTTAGAGCCTGTGACGGCCACGACCCCGAAGGCAATGTTGTGCAGTTTCGGGAGAATGCACCCTAATTCCATTGCATTCGAGAGGAGCGCAGCAGAAACGGCGCGTCTCTCAATTTGAACGTTAGTGCTGACAAAAGAGGTGCCTTTTGGGTAACGCAAACAACTGCCATTCCATTGAAGAAGTTCGCTTGAATATCGACCGCATTGATCGTCAGATGGTTACCCTTCTGGCTGAACGTGGCGGCTATGTGAAGCAAGCGGCGCGGTTCAAGAAAACCACCGACGACGTAAAAGCGCCTCAGCGTGTCGAGCAGGTAATTGCCAAGGTCACTGCACTGGCGCAAGAGTTGGGCGCAAATGCTGTGGTTACAGAACAGGTTTACCGCGCAATGATTTTGGGCTTCATTAACGCGGAGTTGGCTGAACATGCAGCGCTCAATACGGCTGGTGTCAAACCCTAGCGAAACGCCGCTTTATTCAAGCCGTTTTCAATGAGCGCATTTCGACTGCTCGACCGGCGCGCAGCTCAACGCAAACGGATTTAATCGGCGCTTCCCTAACTTTACGTTGCGGGCGTCTATGCACATCAGCCACGAAACACACGAACAAACGCAACGCCGCCTGCTGCACGTTATCCGCACCGCTGACTTCACTGTGCATCCAGGGCTATAAGCATACCGCGAATACCTTGTTACGGAATTCCCAACTTCTGCGCTGGCGCACGCGCTTGCTGCTGTGCGTGATAACGAGGTTTGGAGTGTTTTGGCCGCCGCCGAGCCAAATGCGGAGCAGCCTTTTGTGCTTTTTTCGCTCCACTTCAAGCCTGATCTCGACAATTCCGGCTTTGTAGGCTGGCTTGCCTCGCACATAAAAGCAAAATTTGGTTCCGGCATCCTGGTTGTCTGTGGCAGCAACGCGTCACGCGGCGGCATCTTCGACTACTGGGGCGCACCTGCTGCGGTCGGCCAAGCCGTTATTGCGGAGGTTGAGGCGCTGCGTGCGCTTGACTCAGGAGCGGCACGTAGAAGTAGCCGGCTGCTTTAGCCGTCCGGGTCAGGTTGACTAAGTAGTTAGAGCTAAGCACGCGCTGTTACTGCCCTGACTCTTTTATTGAAAGCTGTTGGCCGACTTCGCCCACATAAAAAACAATAATTTTTGCAGGCACCGTGCCTACGTTGCGCCCATTGTGCAAGGTGTTGGCAACTTCAGCGAGAGCGTCGCCTGCTTTCAAAGTTTTGGAAGAGCCGTTTTTCAGCGTAATCACCAGCTCACCTTCAAGAAGAACACCAAAAGAATTAGCAGGGTGCAAATGCCAACCCGTTTCTTTTCCGGGTGCGATTTCAATCGTCATGCCCGTAACTTCAGGATTACCCGTTGGGTAAACAATTGGATTGCCGTCCCAACTGGTCTGTGTCTTTAACATGGTAGTGACTTTAATATCCGCCGAGGGCTCAATTGCGAATGCAGCCGAATGTAAACTTAATACCGCAGCGATCAGAGCTGTTGCATTTAGTAGCTTCATTGAAATGTAACCCATGTGCTGAAATTTGCCTGTTGAGGGTGCTAATTAGTAATGCCGCTAAGTGAATTTTAGCTTTAGCGTCCCCGCTGTTTCGTGCGAGCAATGGAGAAATGGTGTGTTACGTAGGAGCCCGATTCATCGGGCAATCTTTGCAGGTGATCACGCGATGAATCGCGCCCCTGCAACAACGCGGCCTGACTGAATGAATAATTCAAACTTCAACGGGCCAGATCAATAGCTCACCACGGAAGCGTATCAAGCACAAGTTCGCGTGGCTGTGCTGCGCCTTGTCGCTGCTTACCTCAGTCCATTTCCAAGCGCTTGCGACAGCCAAGTAACATGTCACGTCCGTGCGCAAGGATGTAATCGCTCCAGGCTGGATTGATCGGATAAAAAACCTCGCGCCGATCAGCACGGAATGCGTGATTTTGAATTGCGGACAGGTATTGGTCAGCTACACTTGTCGAAGCAGGGCAAACGACTTACGGTGCGTTGTGAATTGCGGGCAGGCATCGGTCAGCTACACTCGCGCCTTGCGATTGCCAAGCACGAATACAGTTGTGAATTGCGGGCAGGCATCGGTCAGCTACACTTGAGCGTGTCATGACCGCTGCGAAGAAGCTGTTGTGAATTGCGGGCAGGCATCGGTCAGCTACACTCAAAGAGATCCATGCAATCGCAGATCGTGGGTTGTGAATTGCGGGCAGGCATCGGTCAGCTACACTCGGGGATTGGGCATAAAGTGGCTAGTTTACGTTGTGAATTGCGGGCAGGCATCGGTCAGCTACACTTCCCGCGAATGCGGTAGCCGTCAGCCCTGTGTTGTGAATTGCGGGCAGGCATCGGTCAGCTACACTTCACCGGAGCGGAGTTCTTTCTTTGCTTGCGTTGTGAATTGCGGGCAGGCATCGGTCAGCTACACTAATCAGCATCGTGGATGTGCGCTCACCGTAGTTGTGAATTGCGGGCAGGCATCGGTCAGCTACACTATGTAAAGTGCGCGTCATCCACAGTCACTTGTTGTGAATTGCGGGCAGGCATCGGTCAGCTACACTCCGTCCGCAAAGAACCCGAGATCGCGGCTGGTTGTGAATTGCGGGCAGGCATCGGTCAGCTACACTGTCTTTTTCTCAAGTGCCTGTAGGGTAAATTGAAAGTGCCGGGGCGGATCAGAAAAAACTGATCTGCTCCGGGGCTTTTTCTGTGGCAGCGCGTACTTTTCCAAGGAACACTTTCATTCTTTCGAACTGTTTATCGGTGACGACCAGCACCCGAACTTCCCCGTCAGGCGGAAGGTTTGCGTTTATCCGCTTTTCATGCACAAGCGTATTTTCCTCACTTGGGCAATGTCGGCCGTAGACCGAGAATTGCAGCATGGTGAAGCCATCGTCCAGCAGTTTTTCGCGGAAGTTATGATAGGCCCTGCGCGCGGCTTTGGTGTCTGTCGGCAAATCAAACATGGCAAGCACCCACATACTGCGCAATCCTCCGAAGCTCATGCTTGTGTACCTGTTGGGTTGATCAATACTTCAGTGTTACGACAACGCCGGAATCACAGCGTGTTTCTCTTCGCCGCAAATCACTTTTCGCACGTTGGCGGCATACTGATGTAGTGCCACCATGAGCGGCAGACGTTGCTCACCGAGCATGCAATTCCAGGTCAACGTTTCCAGTAGCGCGCGTTTCGTGCCGCGATCAAGCTCCATTTCTTTTCCGTTTGATGATCGGTCGAGTTCAAATACCTTGAGGTCTACCAGCGGGCGCAGCGGTTCCATCAGATCATCGGCGAGACAAAAGCTGTCGTATTGGTTGTGATGATGCAGCCCCAGCGAGGGATGCAGTCCTGCGCCGACGATGGCACGCGCCACCGCCGCGCGCAGAATGGCGTAACCGTAATTCAACAGCGCGTTGATGCCAGCGCTGTCGCGATTGCGTCGGAAGCTTGGGCCGAACAGTTTTTGCCAGTAGATGCGCGCGGCTTGTGCTTCGATGTTGTCCGGGTCGCCGCTGCGCACCTTGTCCGCGTAAGCGGGCAACGGGTCGCACTCGCCATGCACCGAGCGCAATACATTCGCTTGCTCGCGCACCTTGGCCTGCACGATGGTTTGCCACAGCCGCTTGCGCGTGGGTTCGGTGACTTCAACTTGCTGCGCAACAATTTTGCTTTGCAGGCTGTGGCCGTCGAGCGGTAACAAAACTGCGCCGGGCAGATGCTTGCCGTCGCACAGAATCACCGCAACGTTGTTTTGCCAGCACGCCGACAGCAGTTGCTGCGTGTGCGTGATGGAGTAATGGTCAAGAATGAGCACGCCCAAGTCTTCAATGGCGACCTGCGCGGGTTCCTCGTCGGCGCGCTCGATAACGAGCTGCTGATTGCGCAAGCTCAGGTGGGCACGCTGGCTGATTTCGACGATGCGTTTGATCATGCTGAATGCCGGTACGTTGACGAATCAATGCGTACCGGACTATCCAGCAAAGAATGTGCCCCTTTTTGGATTTTGCCTTATCCATTGGACGGCGAAAGTTGGCCCAGGGCATCTACTGTGAGTTTGCGAATGATTCTTTGGGTATCTTTCGAGTTACGAATGCGTAGCGTGCTTGCGTTCCTCTCCGATACGGCATCGTTCGGTTTCTTCAAGACAATTTCGATTTGTTTTCCACTTGCCAAGCTTTGCACACGGTAGAGAGCTGGCTTCTCTTCGCATGCCACTTCCACGATGTCATTAACAGCGAGTGACATGATGCTTTTCCACTCTGATCCAAACTCCCGCTGCGTTACAGGAGTCTTGTCCCGCCGTGCGCGTTTGGCCGCCTCAAATGCATTCACGAAGCGGCAATCACGTTTTCCCGTCGCGACAGACTCGATGACTTCCACGTGATGGTTGTTGCCGAACTTGAAGAATTTGTAGGCGACGCCAGTCTTGTCATGAATGCCAAGCATGGTCGTGGGTTCGAAGTTTGCAGTGATGCGCACAGTGCGGATCGGCGTCATGCCGTCGATGTGCAGTAATGGATCGCTGATATTCCCAAACGCTTTTTTGATGTTGCCCTCATGCTGGTTGAGTCGGGCTTCGACCAGTTCCTTGAGCTTCTTATCCCGGATGCGGGCGATTTCATTCGCCGTGATGTTTCCGTCCAGCCGCTTGCGGTATACAAAGCACTTGTCATGGGTGCTGTAACCGTAAGCAGTGTCTTCGTGCAGCGCATCCGTGATTTTGCGTGACGCTGCATGCGAGATGACCACAGTTTCAATGCGCTGCGCTATGGAACGGTAAAAGTCTTGCCACGGTTCGTCCAGTTGAAAGCCACGCTCGCTCAACGCCACGCCGCTCTGCGCGGAAAGTCGCGACAGTTTTTGGAACAGCGCGCGGCTGGTGAGCGCAATGACCACGGCGTCGATAGTATGGTGCCGATGGTCGCCGCGATTTTTTTCTAGCACGCCGTCAACTGCGAGGATGCGATTGAGGTTCCAGTGATGGCGCAACGCGGCGGTGGCTTCGCCCTTGCTGACGTGCACGTTGTTGAAGCCGATCAATTGCGCCAGATATTTCCGTACCTCCACGCAGATGTAGCGCGTGTCGTTGAGCTGGCGACTGATGAAGTCATCGGTTTTGATTTCCTTCTGCTCGAAGCGGCGACGTTTAGTCCACGGAAAGTCACGCACGCGTTGCAGGATATCTTGGTATTTTTTGTCGTCCGCGTGGTACGCCTCGTAAGGCAAACGGTTATGTTTGTGTTTACGATTTTCCTCTGCAATGCACAGTGTCTTATTCATGTATGAATTATCGAGCGACTGGCTGTAGGGGAGGATATGCTCCACGTCGACTTCGGCGGAGAACAACATTACGGGCGAAATCAGTGTGCCGGTGTATGGGCAAGTTTCCTTGCATTCTTTCCACAGATTGTATTTTTGGATGTCGGCCCGTCTCGGTTCCTGAATACCAAAGTCTTCACGCAGTATTTTTTTCACCAGTTCATTTTCCTTTTTGCGCTTGTTCTGTTCCTTCATGACTTCTTCGCGCTGGCGTCGCGTGAGCTTCATGTCGCGGGCCATCTCGATGCGGATCACCGCCGGTTTGCCGTATTTGCGCACGACTGCATTTACGACCTTGCGTGTTTCGTACAATGCCTTTTGCACCACGGGATTGCGCAGATTGGCTGGTTCGCCGAGGAAGTCGACCGTTGCCTCATTGGATTGATCGCTGTGGTTGTATCCAGCGGCGGCGCAAGCTTTGTCATAGGTCATGCCTTGTTCGAGAAACGGCAGGATTTTTCGAATTGCCTTGAGCGACAGGCGTAGAAAGCTCGGCTCCAGCTCAGTCTTAGCCAGCTCTTCAGCAGTTTGAAGATCGAATTTCCAATGGTTCAAAGCACGCTTGATGAGTGCTTGCTCATCGTCAATCGTGAGCATGTCGGTGGTCAGTTCGTTTTGTTGCGCGGGCGTCATTTCATCCCACGGTTCGCCGAGAATCTTGCGCAGCCGGTAAGCAGTGCGGTTGCCAATCAATTCCGTCTTACGCCCTTCCTCCAAATTGAAAATCTCGCCGGAGTGTCTCCCCAACAGTTTGCGCGCCTTGTCCCAGCTTAGTGTTTGCTGGCGTTCGAGGGTATCGCGCAAGGTGCTGCGCTCTTCGGGTAACAAATTTCGATATTCGCGCGTCGTTGGGTTTTTGATTTGTAGGTGATTTATATCTTGCAGCAGGCGAAAGCGTTGTGCTTCAAGCCAAGCCTTCGCTGCACGTTTGCGTTTGGGTTCGAACTGACATCTCCCGATCAAGTTCTTTTGCAGTTTCAGCGGGCGCTGGTGAAAGATGGTGTTATGAACCGCAGCCTTGAGCGGAGCGGTAAGCGCTTGCGGATGAAAACGTTGCTGCGACTGCCACAGCAATTCGAACTCGCCCTCATACATCGCGCGACTGGTGTACTCGCCGCGCTTCTTCGGTTGGTACGCGAGATATTCTCCGAGCGTACGGCTGCCGATTTCTCCGATACGCTTTGCCAGATTCGAGATCGCCGACTTCACCACCTTGCCGTCTTCCTTGGACGCCGTTTTACGATTACTCACGAAGCCGCGCCGGTGGCAAAGATGCATGAGTGCACGGCCGAATTCATGTGGGCTGAGGGCTCCATCCAAAGCCTTCTTGCGCAATTGATACGGATCGCCGAGGTCGTTAAACAAAACTTCCAAGCGCGGTTCGGTTTGTACTTCGGAGGGAAGGAGTCCGTTGCGGACCAGCAGGTTCAACAATTTCTCACGCCGTCTGCGGCGGCGAGAAGTTTGCCGCCGTACCGCGCGCGCTTCGCGGCGCTGCTGATTCTTCGGTGTCCGTGTTTTGAGATCGACCGCTTCTTGAAAAATACGCACACCGCAATCGATGAGTTGTTGTGGGCGTTGATATTCATCGTAATCGACGAGCGCCCAGCCGATGGAATTGGTACCCAGGTCCAACCCTAATGTCACGTTGTCCATGTCGCCCCCTAATTGCAATGTGCCTGATCGTAGTCTATGTTTATCAACGTATGTAGCTGACCGATGCCTGTCTTGCTTTTCACAATAAGAAGCGAAAGCTTCGCAGGATATTCCCCTTCAGGGGTAAACCACCGAGCCTCTCGCGCAAGCGAGGGGCTTTCTAATTTCTGGTCGCGTTATTCGTTACCGCGTTGCCCGTTACTTCAGCCCATTTCCAAGCGCTTGCGACAGCCGCGTAAAAATGTCACGTCCGTGCGCAAGGATGCTTTCGCGCCAGCTTGGGTCGTGCGGATAAAAAGCTGCGCGCAGGTCGGCGCGTACCCGCGTCGTGCGCTGGGCGTTTGCGCAGCCGTGGTGATGCAGGCGGTTTTCTGCGCGCAGTGCTTTGAGCACGCGCGTGGCTGTGGTGGTGCCGAAGTCCACCACGGTGGTGTAGGTGCGCGCGTGTGCGAACGTGCGTTCGACTAACTGCGCGAGCATGCCGTACGCGACGTAATTCGCCGCGCTGTCAGCGTGATCGCTGATTACGTGAGCGGGATCAAACCAGCGTGCGAATGCGGCGAATTCGGCTGAGCTCGGTGCGTAGTCGAGTAACATTTCATAGCTGCCGCGTTCGCCTAATCCGGTGTGTAAATCGATGTGCAGCAGTGTGTGCGCCTCATGCAGGCTGGCGTCGGCTAGCATGGCGGCGACAATGCGCAGTGACTCCTGGGTGTGGTCGCCGCCGTAAAACAGACCCTGTGGAAAGTCGTATTGACCGCCGGCCACCGCTTGTTGCAGCGCCGCTTTGCCGTGGCGTAAGCGATGCCATATGCCGGGCAGCAGAAAATCATCAAGCACTGGCACCGGGGTGCTGGGGTTGAGCCAGCGGTTTAGCTTGGGATAACCGACATTCGGCGGGCCGGGAAACTGGGTCAGTGCATTGCGGTTCAGGTCGACATTGTTTTCGTTCACGCGCCGGCCGTGGGCGAAGCCGAACGGATTCACGGCGTGCACCAGCAGCACGCCAACGCCAGGGGGCAGGTCGTGAGAAAATTGCGCCAGCCACAGGTGTTGCAACGCGCTGCCCGTGTACCCCTCCACGCCGTGCACGCCGCTGGTGAGCAACACCAGTGTGTGGGGGCGCTCGCTGCCCAGGCGGGCGGTATCGAGGGTGAGTTCTTCGCCCTGCGCGCCGCGTGCGGCGATGGTGTGGCGCGCGGTGCGTGCGTTGGCGCGTGTGGCGGCGGCCAGAAACTGCGCGCGCGCCTGGGCATAGGTGTCGGCAAACAGTGAGGTCATGGATTTATCGCAGCGGTTTTTTGGTTGGCCGACACGGAGTATATTCCGTAACTCTCGGTTACCTCACCAAGGATGCATGTGCGCATGGCTGAACCCTCAATGAAAAATGTTCTCGGCGAGCCGCTGGAATTTTGCTCGATCAAACCCATGACCGGCTTCACGCGCAGCGGCTCCTGCGAAACCGGGCCGGAAGATGCCGGCAATCACACCGTGTGTGTGCAGGTCACGCGTGAGTTTCTGGATTTCAGCCGTAACGCCGGCAACGACCTGAGCACGCCGCTGCCTGAATACGGCTTCCCGGGATTACGCCCCGGCGACCGCTGGTGTTTGTGCGCGCCGCGCTGGCAAGAAGCACTGGACGCGGGCGCCGCGCCGCGTGTGGTGTTGCGTGCCACGCATGAACGGGCGCTGGAGGCGGTGGCGTTGAAAGACCTTAAATCACGCGCGCTGGATTTAAGCTGAATTGTCAATACCCGGCGAGCAGGCGCTGTTTCGCCGCCAACGGCAGGCACTTGATGGCATGCTCGCGTTTCAGCGCGGCACTGTGGCTTGCTGCGGGTTCCTGGTAAACCAAGGCTACGGGTAAGCGGCCGCGCGTGTATTTTGCGCCCTTGGCGGCGTTGTGCTTCGACACGCGCGCGGCGACGTCGGTCGCGACTCCGGTGTATAGGGTGTGGTCGGCGCAGCGCAGGATATAAACACTCCAGGCGCTCGCTTGCCGCTCGTCCATGCGCTTCTGATCAACGCAGCTATTCGAAGTTGTGATTACCTTCAACCCCGGCTGAAACCGTCACATTGGCGGTTCTAAGGAAGGTGATGTCGTCATCCACCGCCGGGTCATCTTTGTTTGCCTCGCAGGTGTAGGCCACTGTGTAATTACCGGCTTCGAGGAACGCGGCCCGATAAGGGTAATGGTAGCCGCTTCCGTCCCGTACGACATTGATCGTGGCGGATGTCAGTGGGCCGGTGCTGCTGCCGATATCACCGGGCACAGCGTTCCAACCCGAATAGATATACACCGACGAAAAACAGGTGGTTGCGGTCAGGGCCGGGTCGGTACCAAACACCTCACCGACGATGGCGCCGATCTTCGACTTGTCGACCATGCGCAGCACGGGGCGCATTTTGTAAATACCAGCGCCCTCTTGCCGCACCGACTTGCGCAGATTGAAGTCGATGATCAAGTCGCGGGTGCCGCCCACAAAAACATCGAAGCCACCACTGAGTATCAAGCCGGCTTCGGCGTCGCTGGGGAGATCAAGTTCGAGTTTGGGATTGGTTCTGTCGGGCCCCAGCACAATGTAGCTGTCCACGACGCCCGCCGCCGCGTCGACCAGCAAACGCACCGCGTCGTAGTGGCCGGCGCTCAGTGGATAGCGGCTGAGTAACGGCGCGCTACTGCCGCTGTGCATCGCCAGCAGGTCGATCACAGCGGGTTTGCTTTTCACACAGGTGCCGGTACTAACCATGGTTAGTGCCGGATTGGCGGGGTCTTCACAGAAGCGCAGGGTGATGACTTGTTTACCGCTTTTTATTTCAACACCGCTGAATTGCACCACCACTTGCACGGCGAAATCCACCGGCGCGTCGGTCACCGCCAAGTTCAAGTAGCTGTTATCCTGGCCGCCGGATTGTCCCTGACAGCTCGCGATTAACCAGCACAGGCCGGACAGCATTAATTTAATGCCCCGTGAATTGCGAACCATAAGTACGATCTCCGTGAACCTTCATTTGCCTAAAAGCTATTCCGGCTCTTATCGCACCGATGGCACCGCCTGTTCAATAGTCGCAGTGAAAATTATCGGCGCGCCACCAGCAACGCCGCAGCGCGCAACTGAAGCTACGGCGGGCAACTGCTCGCATCGCTGTCCACTTTGCCGACCAGCATCAGGAAGTTGCTGAACGGTCCCATGTTGCCCATGGCTTCCATTTTGGGGCCGCTGAATTTCAGGCGGTTGAACATCATTGCTTTCATCGGGCCGTATTCACCGGCGCCCATTTCCTGCCAGCGTTTGGTTTCGGCGTGCATCAGGTAGTCGGCACCCGCATCGAGTTCGGCATGCTCCACGGCGCCGCCGTATGCGCACCACGCTTTGCCGTCTTTGATGGCGATGCGCAGCTCAACTTTAGGGCTGCTTTCACAGTCGCTGCGATAGACCTGCATGATTTTGTAACCGCGACCTTTGTCGTTTTTGATCCAGTCGCCCAGTTTGTCAGTCAGCACCATGTCCGCATTCCAGGCATCGCAAGCCGACTTGGCCCATTCCGTCGACATCAAGGCCGGTGCGGCATAAGCGCCGCTGCCAAGTGCCCCAAAAATGATTCCGCTGACGAGCTGCATTTTGGATAATTTCATTTCACTATTCCTCTACTGCGATAGGTGTGGGCTAACGTGTAGTATCGGGACTTCAGATACCGTGCCCTGTGAAATTTAATCCATCGCCAAACGCTGTAGATGCCGACCATAACACTGTTTTTTATGCGCCACGGACAGACCAACTATAATATCCAGCGCCTATGCAACGACGATCCGCGCGATGATGTTCACCTGACCGAGCTAGGTCGGCAACAGGCGGCGCAGGCCGCCGAACAACTGCGCGGTATTCCATTACGTCGCATTTACGTATCGCAACTGCCCCGCACTCACCAAACCGCTGCGATAGTGAATCAGTTTCACCACGTGCCGATGCAGGTTGAGCCGGTGTTGAACGACATTCGTTCTGGCTGCAACGGTCGAGCGGTGCGCGACTACGAGGCGGCGATTGCGCACGACCCCTGGCATGCGCGCGCCAACGACGGTGAGACCTTGCTGGAACATCAGCAGCGCGTGCTTACGTTTATTGCGGTACTTGAATTGTTACCCGAGCGTCCGCTGCTGGTGGTGGCGCACGAAGAAACCTTGCGCGTGGTCGCGACGCACTTCCGCCGTCTCGACCGGGCGGCGTTGTTGACATTATCGTTCCGGAATTGCGAGCTGCTTGAATTCGACGCCTGATCGTGTTCAGCCAAGACCCTGGTCTTTAATCGCCTTGCCCAATTTGGCTTTGATATAGCGAAGACCGTCGGCCATGTCGGTGCGCAGATTGTTGTCGGCAAGTTCCAGAATCATCACCGCGCGTTCCGCCAGCGTGGCCAAGCTGCGGCTGCCGTTTTCACCGTCGAGCAGTGCGATCTGCAATACATCGTCGATGTTGATGACCAAGTGTTTAATCGCGTCATCCAACTGTGTTTCGGGCGTGTCGCCGGAAACCATCAGATTGCCGCCGTCGGTTTTCGCGCGCGTGAGGCGCCGTTGCGCAAGTTCCAGAAAATCGTCCACGGTGTCGATGGGGTCGCGCCCGACGCATACCAAACACAGGCTCACGGTAATTGGCGTGGTGGTGCTTTGGTGTATGAATTCGGTCGAGGTAATGAGCTTGCGCAGGCGATCACCCAGCACTGCCGCTTCCAACCGCCCGGAGTTGATCATGGTGACGACAAAGCGCGAGGACTGCATGCGCGCGATGGTGTCTTCGGCGCGCGCGGTTTCTTTGAGCTGCTCCGCTAACCAGCACAGCAGATGTTCGGCGAAGTCGTCGCCATGCCGCAGCGTGAGCTCGTCGAACTGGTCGATTTCCAGAAAGATCGACGACAGATTTTGCGAGTGGCGTTTTGCATAGGCTAAATCTTGCGCGATGCGTTCCAGAAAATAGCGCTGGCTATTGAGGTGCGTGACCGGATCAATCGCGCCTTCATCGGCCAGCGCCGTGGAAGTCTCGATCAGTTTGCGTGTGGTCTGACCAAGGTGCACATGCGTGCGCACCTTGTCGAGAAACACCGTCTTGTAGACCGGCTTGTTGAAGAAGTCGGTGACGCCTAATTCCAGCGCACGCACCCGCGCGGCTTTTTCTTCGGCGCTGGTGACCATCACAATGGGAATGCGGCGCAACCATTCCTCGGGTTGTTGCCGGATGCGTTCGATCAGCCCGTAACCGTCCAGCACCGGCATGTTGGCATCGGTGATCACCACGCGAATGCGGTCATCGCCGCGCAACACCTTCCAGCCTTGTTCGCCGTCTTCCGCCTCAACCACTTCGAATTCGCCTTCGAGCACCATGCGAATGGCAGCACGTGCGAGCTTGGAGTCGTCGATAATGAGCACGCGCGGCGTGGCCGGGACGGCAGGTTTTTTAACCGCCCGAACCGGCGCGGCGCGTTTGGAGGCTTTTTGTTTGGCGTTGGTTCGCATAGGGTATGCAACTATATCGGCAGTGATGCTTGGGTATTGATAGCGTGGTTAATTTTTTGGCAAAGCAGCGCGGCGCCTGCCGTTAGCGTGGCCGCCGTTATAACACCACGCGCCGCATCGCGGGAATGGAGTGAACTTATGGGCAGATACCAAATACATTTGGGCCGGGTTATTACAGCACTGCTATGTATTACTTTGCCAGTGCGGAGCGTTGCGGCGCCCGCGCCGCAGGCTATGGCAGCGCCGCTGACTCTAGCCGCCTTGCACGAGCGGTTTCCGGACGCGCGCTTTATTTCCGTCGACGCACGCACCTTTGCCGACACCGAGCATAGCCTGCGCAACGCGGCCGCAGGTGATGAGGCCCCTCTGCAATTGGTAAGCAACGCAGCAGACCTGACAGCACTGCCTGGACCGCCACCGGCGGCTATGCCGGGGCGCGACTGTATGCCGCAAACCGGCGTGCGCGCAGAGGGTGGCGCCGAAAATTCGGTCGACCTCGCCGCCAATGTATTACGTCAGGCGGGGCACGGCTCGGATCGCAGCGATGCGGCGGTGGTGATGTTCGTACTGATCGGCGCCGTGGTCGTGATCGCCTTGGTGGTCTACAGCAGCAAATATTTTTACGACGCGTATTCCGGATTCGCGGACTGCCCCAAATGGTGGGACTTGACCCTTCAATCCACGGTCTTCTCAGGAGACATCGTCAGCCGGGGCGCACTCACCGGGCTGCGCTTGTCGACCGGCGTGCAAGAGTCCAGCACGCGCATCGGGCTCACCGGCGAGCTTGGGCGCCTGTCTATGACATTTAAAGGGCCGGTGGAGAGCCTGAGCGCAACCTATTGGATGGTCGGCCCGGCACTGCGCTGGTATGACACCGCCAACAATGGCGAGCCTTGGTATCTGAGCGCCGAACTGCTGGGCGGCAACGCCAATAATCGCCAGATCGGCATCGTCAGCGCAGCGCGCCTGGGCCTCAACTTCCCGGTCGCCACCCGCTTGCGCATGGGCGTAAGCGTGGGCGCCTTATACACCGCCTTGCACGACGTCGAAGGCGCCATCACCAAGTACAACAATTTTTACTACTTGCTCGGCTTTGAAATGGGCACGCGGTTTTAGCGCCGGAACATCGGTGCATGAGCGTGACATTATCGACTTCGTCCCAGAAGGCATCGGGCGCTTATTTCTTCAGCTTCAACAGCGCCTTCATTAATTGTGGATCATCCCAGTCGCGGCTGCCCACGGCGCGATGCGTGACCATCCCGTGCGGATTGATCACGTAGGTCGTCGGCAATCCGGTGACCGGGTATTGCTTGATCACGGCGCCGTCCAGATCCATCGGCAGTGGGAAGCTCATCGGGTACTGGCCGGTGAATTCGAAAATCACGTCGGCACTTTCGCCGACATTGATGGCCAGCACGACGACGTTTTTATCTTTGAGCCGGGCCCAGGCGCGCTCCAGCGACGGCATTTCAAAACGGCACGGTGGGCACCACGTGGCCCAGAAATTCACGACCACCACCTTGCCGCGATAATCCGACAGGCGATAAGTTTTGCCGTCTTCTCCCGGCAACATGAAGTCCGGCGCGCGAAACGGTTTCGCAAGCGCCGGCAAGGTTTGCTGTTGCGTGTCCGCAGCCAACGCAGCCCCGGTGTACAACATCACGATGACGAACCGTGCGAGGAGTCGGTTCATGGCGGCGCTACCGGCGTGATGTCAACATCCGGTGCGCAGCGTATGCCGCGAATCGTTGCGGTGTGCGCGCGGCCATGCTGTCGCCACACCACTTTGAGATCAAACGCCGTTCCGGGTTTGAGATTAAACGTCGACATCCCCCAATTGTAGTCGCCGGCTTGATACACCTGTTGCGTCGGATACAGCGACCACTCAAACGCGAGCTGCGCGGGCAGTGCAACCGCCAAGCGCTGCCACTGTGCTTTCCAGTCTGCGCGCGTCTTCATGCTTTGTGTGGCACCCGCCACCGAAACGGCCCACGCACGCAGGTCGTATGTCAGCGGCGACGGTGTGCCATGTTGCGACTTATTTTTGAACACGGTTTGAAATACGCAACTCTGCGCGACCATTTCGGCATGCGCTGCCGAAAAACCGCGCGCGGTGAAAAATCCGCGTGTCTGATCGGGCAGACGCTGCACCAAGCGCAATTCCATGGAAGTGTCGCTGATCTCCCAAAAGGGAAGCTGGGCTTGCTCATCGACGCCGGTCGATAGCTGCACCGCCGCGCTCACCGTGACGGCAGTACCCAGCAACGCCGCCAACCCGGAACGAACAACCCCAACTACGGCGAGGCGGAAAATGTCATGGTGGCGGTTCATGCGAAATGATCTCAGTCTTTAAAAAGAAGTATCTCCTTTTATAACCTTCTCCAAAAAGTTGGGATTGCCTCTTCGTCGAGGTCCTGATTCACCTCCGATGCAGAGCTAAGCATATGCACAATACGGCAAGTGAGCACGTTTTTCCGGAAACGTAAGACGCTGTACCATGAGCGCTTCGAAAATGGCGAGGTAGGCAAACACGCATGGGCAAGCAATACACACAACTCACCGATAAGCTGACTGACTTCATTGCGCGGCAGAAACTGTTTTTCGTCGGGACAGCGGCGGCGGACGGTCGCGTCAACGTGTCGCCGAAAGGCATGGACACGCTGCGCGTGGTTACGCCGAACCGGGTGGTGTGGCTGAATCTTACCGGCAGCGGCAACGAGACGGCGGCGCATCTGCGCGAGCTGGCGCGCATTACGCTGATGTTCTGTGCCTTCGAGGGCGATCCCTTGATTCTGCGCGTGTATGGTCAGGCCCGCGCACTGCATCCGCGCGATCCGCAGTGGAGCACGCTGCTTGCGCTGTTTCCGAATTTTAAAGGAACGCGCCAGCTCGTCGACATCGCGATTGAATTGGTGCAAACCTCGTGCGGCCTGGGTGTGCCTTTTCTTGACTTTAAATCTGAGCGCAATCAACTGGAGCCGTGGGCGGAAAAAAAAGGTGCGGAGGGGATACGGCAATACTGGGAAGAAAAAAACCAGCTCAGCCTGGACGGCAAACCGACTGAGATTCTGCGCAAGTAACTTCGCCGCCCGACGATGACGACGATTCACAGCTTTGCGCCAGTGTCACGCGCTGACGCCACGGTGTTGCTGCTGGGCTCGATGCCGGGCGTGCGTTCGCTGCAACAGGCGCAGTACTACGCGCATGTGCGCAATGCGTTCTGGCCGATCATGGGCGCGCTGTTCGGCGCTGCGCCGGAGCTGGCTTACGCGCAGCGGCTGCACCGGCTGCAGTCGCAAGGGATTGCGCTGTGGGATGTGTTGCGCTGCTGTGAGCGGGTCGGTAGCCTGGATGTTGACATTTCCGAGGCATCCATCGTCGCCAACGATTTTGCGACATTTTTTGCGCAGCATCCGCGTATCCAGCGAGTGTTTTTCAATGGCGCAAAAGCGGAAACGGCGTACCGAAAATATGTGTTACCCACGTTAACCGGCAGTTACGCTGCGCTGCATTATTTGCGGTTGCCGTCGACCAGCCCGGCGCATGTGGGAGTGACGCTCGACCAGAAACTGGAACGATGGAAAGTCGTGAAGGCTAGCAGCCACGATCTCGACTGCGGCGCGGCTACCCCTCCTTGTCAGGATGCGTAGGGGCCCGCTGAATCGCGCCCCTACGCACACTCCCGCGTTGGCGCTGAAGGGCAAGCACCCGTAACTACTGGGCAAGCCAAAATTCACAAATTAAATTTCTGGCGATTTCAGTGCTGTTTCCGGCAGTGGCGCACTCATGCCCTGATTGGCGTGCCATAGTCGCGCGCCGACACGTTTTAAAAATTGCAGCAGGTCGTCGATGTAGCTGAACACCACCGGGATGACCAGCAGCGAAAGAAATGTCGAGGTCAGCAACCCGCCGATCACCGCAATCGCCATCGGCGCGCGAAAGCTGGGTTCGGCGCCGATGCCCATCGCCACCGGCAGCATGCCTGCGCCCATCGCGACGGTGGTCATGATGATCGGCTGCGCGCGTTTACGGCAGGCATCGACCAAGGCGTCGAAGCGCGTCATGCCGTGTTCGCGGCGTGCCATGGCGGTGTACTCGACCAGCAAGATGGAATTTTTGCTGACGATCCCCATTAGCATCAACAGCCCGATCAGCGCCGGCATCGAGAACGCGCTGTGCGACAGCAGCAAACCCATCAGCGCGCCGCCCACCGACAACGGCAACGCGGCGAGAATCGTGACCGGTTGCAGGAAATCATGGAACAACAACACCAGCACCAGATAAATGCATAGCACGCCGATCAGCATCGCCGCACCGAAACCGCCGAACAGTTCTTTCATGCGCTCGGCATCGCCCGACGGTGGCTGGCTGATCCCGAGCGGCAACTGTTGCAGCGACGGCAGCGTATTGACCAGACCCTGCACCTCGCCGAGCTGACGGCCGGCCAGTTCGACGTCGATGGTCACGCTGCGCTGGCGATCCAGGCGATCAATCTGGCTGGGCCCGCTGCCCAGTTCGAGCTGCGCCACCGCGCGCAGCGGAATTTGCCCGCCGCGCGCCGGAACCTGCAACTGCCGTAGCGCTTCGAGATCTTGCCGCACGTTCTGTTGCAGGCGCACCCGGATCGGAATCTGCCGCTGCGGCAGATTGAGCTTGGGCAGTTGCACTTCAAAATCACCGGAGGTGCCGACGCGAATTGCATACGCCAAGGCCGCTGCGGTGACGCCTAAATCAGCGGCGCGGGCGAAGTCGGGTGTGATGTGAATTTCCGGCCGCTGCAAACTGGCGCTGGACGAAATATTGCCCAGGTTGGGCAGCGTGCGCACGTCGCGCTCCGCTGCGAGACTGAACTCGCTCAGCGTCGCCGCATCTTCACCTTGCAGCACCAGTTGAAATTTTTCCCCCGCGTCGCCGATGCCCACGGTGACGCGCGCGCCGGGCAGCGCTTGCAGGCGCGCGCGTAATTCATTTTCAATTTCGGCCTGTTTACGCGGGCGCTGGTTGCGATGCTTCAGCACCAGCGTAAGCGTCGCCTTGCGCACGTCGCTGCCGGCGCCTACGCCGAAGGGGCCGGAGCCTGTAGTGATGCCAACGGCGGTAAAAATGCGCGTGATATCGGTCACCGGTGCGACCAGTGCGCGCACCTGTTCAGCGGCGAGCGCGGTTTCTTCCAGGGTGCTGCCGGGCGGCAGTTCGATCTTGATCGCGGTCTGGTTGCGGTCTGCCGCCGGCAGGAAACCTTTCGGCAGCAGCGGTACCAACGCCAGCGATCCGACGAAAAACGCGAGCGCCGCGAAGAAGGTGGTTTTACGGTGTTGCAAGCACCACTGCATTGCGTTCAGGTAACGCACTTTGAGCGCGCTGTCGCCGCTGCCGTGCGCGTGCGCCTTGAGAAAATACGCGGCCATCATCGGTGTCAGCAGGCGCGCGACCAGCAGCGAGGTGAGCACCGCCACGGCGGCGGTGATGCCGAATTGCTTGAAGAATTTCCCCGGTATGCCGCCCATGAAAGCAGTCGGCAGGAACACCGCGACCAGGGTCATGGTGGTGGCGATCACCGCCAAGCCGATTTCGTCCGCCGCTTGCAGCGCGGCTTGCAGCGGCGACTTGCCCATGCGCAGATGCCGCACGATGTTCTCAATCTCGACAATTGCGTCGTCGACCAGAATACCCACCACCAGGGCCAGCGCCAGCAAGGTCAGAACGTTCAGGCTGAAGTTGAGGTAGTACATCACCGCAAAGGCGGGAATGATGGACAGCGGCAGGGCGGTGGCCGACACCAGCGTCGCGCGCCAGTCGCGCAGAAACAGCCACACCACTAAAATGGCAAGCACTGCCCCTTCATATAAAAGCTCCATCGAGCCCTGGTAGTTGTCCTGCACCGCGTTGACGGTGTTGTAGGCTTCTTCGAGTTTCACCAGCGGATACTGCGCGGCGAGTTTTACCACGGCGTTGCGCACCGCATCGGCCACTGCCACTTCGCTCACGCCTTTGAGGCGCGTTACGTTGAAGGCCACCAGCGGCTTGCCGTCCAGCAGGGTGAAGCTGTTGCGTTCCGCGACCGTGTCGCGCACCTTGCCGACATCGCCCAGCCGCAGGGTGCGGCCATTCGCAAGCGGCAGGGTCAGCGCGGCGATCTGCTGCGTGCTGTCGACGGTGGCCAGCGTGCGCACCGCCTGAATGCTGCCGCCGATGTCGCCGCGTCCGCCGGAAGCTTCTTGCTGCACCTGCTTGAGGCGTGTGGAAATATCGGCGGCGGTCACGCCCAGCGCGGCCATTTTGGCGGGATCGAGATCCACGTTGACTTCGCGATTCACGCCGCCGAGGCGGGCCACGGCACCGACGCCTTTGACCGCAAGCAATGCCTTGGTCACTTCATTGTCGACAAGCCACGACAGCGCCTCTTCGTCCAGGCGTTCGGACTGTACGCCAAAGGTCACGATGGGGCTGCCGGAGGTCGTGACCTTGGAAACAATCGGGTCGTGCATGTCGGCGGGTAATTCGGCACGCACGCTGTCGACCGCATTGCGCACATCTGCCAGTGCGGTTTCAACGTTCGTGTCGATGTTGAATTCGACCGAAATGCGTGCCGAGCCATCGGTCAATTTGCTGCGGATATGTTCCACGCCGCCGAGCGTGGCGAGCTTGTCTTCGAGCTTGCGCGCCACTTCGGTTTCCAGTTGCGCCGGTGCGGCGCCTTCGAGCGTGGCGTTGACCATCACGACCGGCAGCTCGATGTCGGGAAAATTCTGGATGCCCAAGGCACGAAAGCCGCTGATGCCAAGGAATGTAAGCAGCACGAACAGCAGCAGCGCCGGCACCGGATTATGAATCGACCATGCGGAAACATTCATTTGCGCTTGCTCGTCAGGTTGGCGGCCGGTTCTTCAATACGCACGGTATCGCCGTCGTTGAGAAAGGCGCCGCCGGTCGCGACCACCACGGCTTGATCGGTTAGGCCGTCGACGATCTCGACGCGCTCGTCCATACGGCGCCCGGTCGTGACTTTTCGGCGGATCACATGCTGCGCGTCGCCGATTTCGAACACGTAGCTGAAGCCGTCGCGCAACACCACGGCGGCCTGCGGCAGCGTGAGCGTCGCAGCCGCGCCCACCAGAATCTCGCCGCTGGCGAACATGCCGGGATGTGCCGACTTCGAGCTTGGCAGATCCACGTAGACCAGCGTCTTGCGGGTGTTGGCGTCAAAGGTCGGTGCTACGATGCGCACCGCGCCGATCATGGTTTCGCCACTGCTCAATTGCAGGCGTGCTTTCTGGCCGCTGCGAATGCCGCTCACTTGCTCGGCCAGCACTTCGGCACGCCATTCGATGCGGTTCTGCCGCAGCATGCGAAACAGTTCGGTGCCCACCTGCACGACCGCGCCCAAGGTTGCGCTGCGCGCCGAAATCACACCGTCGTCAACCGCTTCGATGCTGGTTTGCTGCAAGCGAATCTGCGGATTTTTCAACTGCGCTTCGGCGGCGGCAAGATTCGCCTGGGCGCGCTCTTGTCCCGTCAGGTATTGGTTGATCTGCTGTTCAGACAAAGTATTCCCGCCGACCACGCCGCGTGCTCGATCCGCATTGGCGCGCGCTTCGGCAAGCTCGGCACGCGCCTGGGCCACGCGCGCTTGTTGCTGTTCAAGATCGGCCTGCACTAAGTCTTGCGCCAGTTGCGCCAATTTCTGGCCGCGATGCACCACGCTGCCGACATCGACATACAATTGCGTGATGCGCAACCCGCCGGTCTCGGCGGCGATCACCGCTTCCTGCCACGCCGCGAGGCTGCCGTTGGCGGGAATCGTCACCGGCCAACGGTCGTGCATCGGTTTCGCGGTGTTGACGGTCAAGGCTGCACGCGCGGCGCGCGTTTCTTCTTTGGCGTCGGCATAATGCGTTTGTAACATGGCGGGTGCGGCAAAGAGGATCAGTGTTGCGGCAAGCGAGGGGTAACGAACTGCACGCTTCATTTTATTTTGTACTCCATAAAATATCGGGGTTGCTGCACAGGCCACTGCGTTACAACGGCGCTGACCCGCACAACAGGGTTATTTCCATTCAATTCAATGCGTACCGATTGTATAGCGGATAGCAGCGAAATGATTTGGGTCGTGCACAGCAAACAAACGAATAATTAGCCTACTCTTAAACCTATGCGTGTCTTGATCCGAAATAAGCAATGCAGTGCCGCAAGCACGTGCCAGCACTTGCGCGCGTCCGGTGCGAGAGTTGTCCCGGCTTTTCTCAGGATGATTCGATGAGCGCAGCAACAGGTAAATATCCATACCGCATGTTTTCAATTCTGATGTGTGTCGCAAGCAGTGCGCTCGCTGTGGCGCACGCCGCGCCAGCCGAGGCCGCAGAAAATAAAAACTCCCCCATGACGGCGGCGCTGCTCAAGGAAGATCCGGTGTCGGATCTGCTGCGGGTGCTGGACGAGGAAACCGAAATCGCGACGCGCACCAAACTCAATATCGACTTTGTGCCGGGCATGGTCACGGTGTTGCATGGCAAGGACCTGCTCGCGAAAGGCGTGCGCACCGTATATGAGGCGCTGGGCTTGGTGCCAGGCATTGAGTTATCCATGACGGGTGACGGGCAATATCAGTTTCTGGTGCGTGGCATGGGCAAAACTTTCGCATCCACCAAGATAAAATTCTTGATCAATGGTGTCGAGGTGAACTCCGCGCTCGGCCCGGTGGCCGCCGTGCGCACGCTTCCCATCGAACAAGTGGAGCGGATTGAAGTGGTGCGCGGGCCGGGTTCGGCAATCTACGGTGAGTACGCGTTGGCCGGCGTTGTGGACGTGATTACGCTGGAGCACGGCAACAAGGTGTTTGCCCGCTATGGTGACGTGGAGGGTGGCACTCTGGGCGCACTTTACGGTTACCACCCGCAGAATTCCCGATTTGGCTTCAGCCTGAATGTTGCCGCGACCGATACCGACGGCGGTGCAGTCAAGTCCGGGAAGGACAAGCTCGCGACCTCGCCGTTGCCGGAGTTACGAGCGATTTCCAATGCACCGGGGGCCAGTAACGAGCGTGAGAGCAATCACTCCGCCGTGCTGAAAATGAACTATTTCGATACTTCACTTTACATGCAGCATGTGCGTTCAGCGTTCGGCGATCACTTCGGTGTGGTCGACGCGCTACCGGATGAAAGTTCAACGTTGGTGCGACACTGGAATTTCAATACGGTCGAGTTGCGCAACCCCTGGCGCATCGGTCGTGACACACGTGCGGAAGTGCGCGTGGCCTGGACCCACTTTCTAACCGACTTGAACAAACAGCAATTATTTCCGGCCGGATTTCCGGGCTTCGGCGCGCGCGGCGTGCTCGGTGGGCCGCATTATGAAGAAACCCGCACCAGCGTAAAGAGCGCCTTCGAATTTCCGCTGGCGCCGCACCACTATGAGGTGGTGGGAATCGAGTACGCCGACGTGCGTCAAGGAGATACCCGGAACGAGCGCAACTATGCGTTGACGTCGAGCGGCACCGGGTTTACTCCGGTGCCGCAGCAAAAATATCGCGGCAGTGAAAGCTGGCTCAAGGAAGGTCTTGATCGCCGCATCGTCAGTGTCTATCTGCAAGATCAGCACACCGGTATTGACAAGCTCGCCGTGACCAGCGGCCTGCGGATTGATCACTATAACGATGTCGGCAACGCCGTGACGCCACGTATCGGTGCGGTATATCAATTGTCGAGCCGTCAAACGCTCAAGTTGCAATATTCCGCTGCGTTTCGACCGCCGTCATTTCTGGAGTTGTACTCGCAGAAAAATCCGGTGGTGAACGGCAATCCGGAAATACGTCCCGAACGCATGCATAACTTTGAGGCCGGCTATGTCTATAACAGTGGCCAACACCTTTTCCGCGCGACGGCATTTTCCTCCGATGTGCATCACATCATCGTGGTCGACTCCGCATCAAAGCAATATCAAAACGGCGGTGAAGCGCATATTCGCGGCCTGGAGCTGGAAGGTGTCGTGCCGCTGTTGCGCAATCTAAAGTTGGACGCCAACCTATCGATGCAAAACAGCGATACCGAAAAAGGCTTGGGTTCGCTGTGGGGCGCAACGCAACGGCTTGCCAATGTGGGTGTGTTGTATCAGGCGCAGGCGGATCGCTTTGTAAATGTCCAATACCGTTACGTTGGGGCGCGCGAGCGTGAAACGGGGGATGTACGATCCGCACTTGATGGCTATCAGAGCCTCGATCTTACCGTCAGTGCGGACAAGCTTGGGATGCCCGCATTGAGTTTGCGCGCCGGGGTCCGCAATTTATTCGACGCCGATGTTGTGTACCCCGCGCCGCAAGCAACGTACCCGGGTGACTATCCCCGCCCCGGCCGTCAGTGGTGGTTGGCAGCGAGCTACAAAATCTGAGTGGCGGTGACGCAAAGACGCGTGTCTAAACTATTAAACATTGTCAGTAGCATGGCGCGCCCCTTGCGTTGCACGGTGGTGTCGGTGTTGTATTGCCTGTGCTTGGTGGCCACGACCCCAGTTGACGCCGGTGAGACCGAAGAACGACGCGTGCGTATTTCGCTGGAAATCTTTCCACGCATCGTCGCGGTAGACCTCGACCTGCGCAGCAAATTGTCGAGCACCGACGCCGTGCGCTTGTTCGTGCTCTACGAGCATGACGCGGAAGCCGCGCAGCATATTGCCGGGCAGATGAAAAATTCATTTACGAATATCGGCGGCCTGGCAGTTGAGTTTGCAGTACGCAACGCGCAACAAGTGGTGACGGAGGGCATGGAACAGCCGGCAGCGGTGTTTTTGTCCGATCCGCTCTCCGACGACCTGTTCGCGGCCGTGATGAAAGCGGCGACCGAACATCACGTGCTGGTGTTCTCGCCGTTCGCGGGTGACGTGGAGCGCGGCGCAACCGTCGGGATTGCAATCAGCAGCCGGATCAAGCCGTATTTCAATGTGCCGACACTGATGCAGTCGCACATCAACATCAATGAAAAACTGCTCAGCATTTCGCAACGCTATGAATAAGGTATTCCACAAACTGGTAACCCAGGTCACCGCTGCGTTCTTCGCGGTGGTGGTGCTGCTCACCGGCGCGATCTGGTACCACTGGACCTATTCGGTGGTGCCGTTGATTTTGGGCAGTGAGCAGACCAAGGCGGATTTGCTGGTGTCGCACTACACCGAGTTGCTGCAAGACGTCGCCGAGACCGGCACGAGCGAGGACATCGACGGCATCCTGAGCCAGATCATTTTGCTGACCGACACCAAAACCGGCCAGCCCATGATCCGCAGTTTGAAAGTCGAATTGTTCAACGGTGCAATCTTGGAAAAAAGTAATCACCTCGACAGCGGCGAATTCATTAATGTCGACACCGCATTGTTTTCGCGCAACAGCCAATCCATGTTGGGCACCTTACATCTGGTCTACAACGGCGCTTTTTTTCACCAGTTGTTGTTGGACGCGCGGCGTAAATTGTTGCTGGGTGCGGCGCTCAGTCTGGTGTTGTTGCTGGCAGTGCAGCGCATGGTGTCGCGCCTACTGCGACCGCTGGAAGTGCTCGCCAGCAAGCTGCGCGAAATCGATGTGGAAAAATTACCCGCCCTGCCCCCGCCCAGCCGTACCGCCAGCGCCGAAATTCGCCAGGTCTGGCGCGCCTCCGAAGGCATGCTCAAACGCATCAAGCAACAACAAGAAGAATTGATCGCCGAACATCAGGCGATGGAAATCGCACTGCGTGCCAAGCTTGAAGCTGAATCTGCAAGCCAAGCCAAGAGCCAGTTTCTCGCCAATATGAGCCATGAATTGCGCACCCCGCTGAATGCCATCATCGGTTACAGCGAGATTTTGCAAGAAGAGGCGCGCGAGCGCGGCCATGACAGTTACGTGTCGGACCTGAGCAAAATATATTCTTCGGGGCGGCATCTGTTGGCGCTGATCAACGACATTCTGGATATTTCCAAAATCGAAGCCGGCAAGATGCGGCTGTATATCGAGTACTTCGATTTATACCCGGTGGTGCAAGATGCCGTCGCCACGGTGCAGCCGGTGATGGACAAAAATAAAAACCAGTTTATCTGCGAATGCGCGCCCGACATCGGCTACGTACGCTCGGACATGACCAAGATGCGCCAGGTGCTGTTCAATTTGTTGAGCAATGCCGCGAAGTTTACCCACAGCGGACAGGCCAAGCTCGCGGTACGCAAGCAAGCCAACAACGGTCGCGAATGGGTGGTGTTTCAAGTCACCGATTCGGGCATCGGCATGGACGACCGGCAGATTGCCGGCTTGTTCGAGGCGTTTACCCAGGCGGATGCCTCCACCACGCGTCGTTACGGCGGCACGGGCCTGGGTTTGGCCATTAGCCGGCGCTTTTGCGGCATGCTGGGGGGCTCGATTACTGCGGACAGCCGCATGGGACAGGGGTCGATCTTTACCGTGATCTTGCCGGTGGAGTTGAGCGACGCTATGGTGAGCCATCCTGCGGCGCCGTCGCTGGCAGGCGTGGAGACCGGCGCGCAACTGCCGGGCGGGTTGTCCTTGCCCACTATAGAAGACTTGGCAGGTGCCGATCCAGTAGCGGCGCAGGCGCAGCCGGACGCTGCTGGAGCGCTGCGCAAATTGACTGACCGACGCAGCCGCCAGGCTACCGTGCTGGTGATCGACGACGATCTTGCGGTACATGATTTGATGACGCGCACCCTGCGTAAGGAAGGCTTCAGTATTTTGTCAGGCTTTAATGGCTTAGACGGTTTAGCCTTGGCAAAAAGTTTTCGTCCCGACGTGGTGCTGCTGGACGTGTTGATGGAGGGCATGGACGGTTGGGCGGTGTTGGAGGAATTCAAACGTGATGAGCAGTTGGCGTTAGTACCGGTGATCATGTTGACCATGCTGGATAATGAAGGTGATGCCTTGGAGCGCGGCGCAAGCATGAAATTGAATAAACCCATCAATCGCGAAAAACTGTTGGACGAAGTAATACAGCGTGTCCGTATGCCACAACAAAGTCGTATCCTGCTGGTGGATCATGACCACAGCGAGCGTACGCGCATGCGCGATGCCTTGCTCAGCGGCGGGTGGACGGTGGATGAGGCCGAACACGGCAAGGCGGCACTGGCCCAAATGAACCAACACAAGCCGGCATTGATCCTGCTCGATTTGATTTTGCCGGAGATGGACGGCATCGAATTCCTTGCCGAGTTGCGTAAAAAAAATGAATGGCGCGCGATTCCGGTGGTGTTGTTAACCTCGCAAAGCGCCGTTGGGAAAGCGCACATCGGCGCCCTTGAGGGTGTGTTGGTCAAGCACGAACAGGCACGCGAACGCTTGCTGGAGATCGTCGGCGACATCGTGTCGTCCTATGCGCCCCGGCGTGGTGCAGAGGCGTGACTTTTTTAATTGGCGTGCGTGCGCAGCGTACGCTTGAATTCAGTATTTAAAACGAAAGAGGTGGTTTACGGATACGACAGTACATCCCGCCTCGGTGTTGGTGGTCGACGACAACGAGATGAATCGTGACATGCTGACGCGCCGCCTGGAGCGCGACGGCTATCGTGTCGACGTTGCCGAAAATGGCCGACATGCGCTCGAAAAAACCGCCATGTACAGCTACGACTTGGTGTTGCTCGACATCATGATGCCCGAGGTCGACGGCTACCAGGTGCTGGAGCGGCTCAAAGCATCGCCGGTGTTGCGACACATTCCGGTCATCATGATCACCGCGCTGGAAGAAATGGAGAGCGTGGTGCGTTGCATTGAAATGGGCGCCGAGGATTACGTGCTGAAGCCGTTCAATCCCACCTTGCTCAAGGCGCGCGTGGGCGCATGTCTTGAAAAAAAGCGCTTGCATGATCAGGAAGAAAATTACCGCGAAAAAATCGAAGCGCAGAATGCGTTGCTGGAAAATCGCGTGCGTGAACAAGTGCGGGAAATCACCGAAGCGCAACTGGGTGCCATTTTCGCCATGTCGAAACTGGCCGAGTCACGCGATCCGGAAACCGGCGAACATCTGGAACGCATGCGCGAATACTGCCGCATTTTATCCACCTGTCTTGCCACCACGCCGCGCTACCAGGGGGTTATCGACAAGCGCTACATTGACAACATTTACGCGGCGAGCCCGCTGCATGACATCGGCAAAGTCGGCATTCCCGATGCGGTGTTATTGAAGCCCGGCAAGTTGACCGAGGTCGAATGGGTCATCATGCGCACGCACACGTTTGTCGGCGCACAAACCTTATTGCAGGTGAATCGCGAGTACCCGGGTAATGAGTTGATTCGTACCGGCATGGCAATCGCCGGTGGGCATCACGAAAAATGGGACGGCTCGGGCTACCCGTACGGCTTGCGCGGCGATGAAATTCCGCTGGTTGCACGCATCCTTGCGCTGGGCGACGTCTACGACGCGCTGACCTCCAAGCGTTGTTACAAAGAGCCTTTTGCGCATGACGCCAGCCGCGAAATTATCTTGACCCAATCTGGCGCTCACTTTGATCCGGCGGTCATCGAGGCGTTTCTGGCACGAGAAGACGAATTTAAAAAAGTGCGCGAGTTCTATACCGATCCGCCGGAAGAAGCCTAATTTAACAGCGCGGGGGGCGTGAGTAGGAGGACCAGTTTGTGGCGAAAATATTACTCGTCGAAGATAACGAGATGAATCGCGATATGTTGTCGCGTCGCCTGGAGCGTAAAGGCTACCAGGTGGTGATTGCGGTCGACGGGAGTCAGGCGCTGACCTTGACAGTTACCGAATTGCCGGACTTGATTTTAATGGACATGAGCCTGCCGATCCTGGACGGCTGGGAAGTCACGCGTCGGCTCAAAGCCACGGACGACATCCGCAAGATTCCGGTCATCGGGTTGTCGGCGCATGCCATGGCGGGTGATCGCGAAAAAGGCTTGGCTTCAGGCTGTGACGATTACGATACCAAGCCGGTTGAATTTGATCGGCTGCTGAAAAAAATCGAAACCTGGCTCGCACCTAAAAAAGTGATGTGAATTTAAATCATGCAAGCGTTGAATCGCTCCGTGCTCGTCGTTGACGACAATGAAATGAACCTTGACCTGCTGAGCCGGCGCATGGAACAAGAGGGCTATCACGTTGCTGTGGCGAATGGCGGCAAGCAGGCACTGGATACGCTGCGGCATGAGCGGTTCGACTTGATGTTGCTCGACATCATGATGCCGGACATGAGCGGCTTTGCGGTATTGGAGCAGGTGAAGGCGGACCCGGGCCACCGTAGCATGCCGGTGATGATGATCACCGCCGACAACGACATCGGCAGCGTCAAGCTGTGTGTCAGGCTGGGCGCGGTCGACTACATCGTCAAGCCCATCAATGTCGTGGTGTTGAAGTCGCGTGTGTGGGGGCACATCGCCAAGGCCAGCCAGAAGCACCGTGTCAACTCGGGCAAAATTACCTACGCAACCGAAGGCGCGCGCATTTTGGTGGTTGATGATATCGAGCTCAATCGCGATTTGCTCGCCAATCGCTTGAGCAAGCTTGGCTATGTGGTTAAAACCGCCGCGAGTGCCGACGCCTCCTTGCGCGTGCTGGGTACTGAGACGATACACCTGATGCTGCTGGACTTGAGGATGCCTGACGTGGACGGGTTTCAGTTGTTGGAGCAAGTCAGAAACAACCCGCGCTTCACCCATCTGCCGGTGATTATTCTGTCCAGCGACGACAGCAGCGACGCCATGACGCGCGGCCTGTCGCTGGGCGCTGCCGACTACGTGGTGAAGCCGTTTTACGCACCGATATTAAAGTCGCGCATTGACGCCTGCTTGGCGGCGGAGCGACTGCGTGTGGGTTTCTGAAGTACACTTAATTCCATTGCCAATTTAAGTAGCGTTTTAAATTGGCAATGGGATAAGCAAGGAATTTCTTCAGCAACTTGCCGTGGGGATGAAATCCAGAAGTATAGAAGTGCCTGAATCAACTATCACGGTTTCCGTTGGCGCGTGTATTATGCAAGTCCTGCCGCAGGCAGAAGCCCTAAAATAATATGACGGGAGGAGGTCACATGGAGGCTGCCAAAAAAACCCTGGTTCTGGTTTTTCCCATGGTCACTATTTCCACGTCGCCCCCGTTGGGTATCGCGATGTTGAAAGGTTATGTCGAAAGGCAACTTCCCAATTGGGAGATCAAGTTGCTCGATTTGAATCTGTGGTTCCTGCATAAAGTTTTTTCCGGGATTACGGCGGGCACCGGCCGACTCAGCGATCAAGCCTGTGCCGAAATTGGTGCTACCAATGAGGAGTTAGCCCAAGCGGCCAAGGTCATGCGGGGTTTGGGTAACGACTTCATGTTCAGCCGCCCCGATCTCTATGTGCAGAGCGGCAATGCGTTTGCAAATTTCTGCCAGTTTGCGACCAAGATGTTCACGGCGGAATGTGCGGAGTATGAACGCACGCAAAACTTTCCGCCCATTCTTGCGGAATGCATCGCGGAGGTGCTGGCTCTCAAACCCGATTGCGTCGGAATTTCGATGATTTTTTCCGAGCAAC
>JANLTU010000241.1:0-15322 GCA_031363085.1 Gammaproteobacteria bacterium | reverse complement strand
GATATTGATGTCGGTGCTGGGCGTAGTGCTCGATGCTTGATACAAGGCATTCAATACACCGGAAACCTCTTTGGCTTCGAAGCCGGTTTGTGGCCAAGCGGCCATTGCGATGCGGGGTTTCAACACCCCGGCACTGATGGCAAGCCCAATCATGCTGCTGGCGGCGGTACTTTTTAAAAACGTTCTGCGTTGCATGTTCGTCACGTCATGTTCTCCTGCGAGGTGGTCAGTTATTTTCCAGTTCCAAATCTTCATGGACAGCGGCAAGCCCGGCTTGGGCGCAGGCTTCATCGGTCAGGCCCGAAGGTGCACCGCTGACGCCAATGCCGCCCATGATATTGCCGCCGATGTTAATTGGAACGCCGCCAGCAGCGACAATCAGTTCGTCAACTTTCGGCACACCGTAAGCACCTTTAAAGCGCTCTTCGAGCTCCGAGGTAAGCGCATTAAACGACATCGCCGTGTAAGCTTTTTTCTTGGCGATGAGGGTGGCAAGCGGCATCGCCAACACGTCACGCAATACGATTTGTTCATTGCCGCCACGGTCGATCACCGTCACGCTAACCTGCACGCCCTCTTTGCGGCAGTAATCGATGGCCGCTTTGCCGATGCGCAACGCCGTATCCAGTGACAAGCGTTTGATATTCACTGTCAGCGGCTGGTCTGAAGTCACCGCCGAGGAAGCCGATACGCTGACGGCGATGGACAACACGCCCAGCACCGCGCTGGCGACCATTTTGAGATTCATCTGCATGTCTCCTACATTTTGATGTGTATTCGATGCCATGTTTGGTGCGACTCGCAAAGCGCGCCGGCCCGGTACATTCGATATACTTCGGCGGCAGCCGAAAGTCATGGCGGCGAGATGATGTTTTCATGATGTTTATTCGACGCAAGAAAAATCAAGCGGTTAGGGATGGTTCCCGAACATGATTCAAAACCATTGTGCGGTGCCGCCATGACAGACGAGCTGCGAACCACGCCGCTACGTCTGCCGTTTTTGCTGGCCGACTGGAGCGTAGACACCACGACGGATCGCATCCGCCAGGGCGACACCGAGCACAAGCTCGAATCCAAAATGATGGCGGTGCTGGTGTACTTGGCGACGCGTGCGGGCGAGGTGGTCACGCGCGAAGAGTTGGAGCGCGATGTCTGGCACGGCCGCGTCGTGGGTTATGACGCGCTCACCGGTTGTGTGACCAAATTGCGCAAGATCTTGGGCGACAACTCGCGCCATCCGCGCTACATCGAGACCATCGCGAAGAAGGGTTATCGCTTGATTGCGGCGGTGACTCCGGTGCCAGCGCCAGCGCTTGAGCCCACGGCTGAACCCGTCCCGGAAATTCCGGCGCCGCCTGCGGTTCAGCGGCAGCGGCGCGCACTTCCGCGTTGGGGTTTCTTTGTGGGTGCAGCCGTAGCGGTGGTGATCGCCTTAAGCTTTACATTAAAAACCCGCGTCGATCCGGCTGCGCTCGACCAGCCCGAGCAGCCTTCAATTGCGGTGCTGCCGTTCGATAATCTCAGCAAGGATGCCACGCAGGATTATTTCAGCGATG
Source organism: Gammaproteobacteria bacterium (assembly GCA_031363085.1). Taxonomy (GTDB): domain Bacteria; phylum Pseudomonadota; class Gammaproteobacteria; order SG8-11; family SG8-11; genus UBA6921. Next base: position 13,766 of record JANLTU010000241.1, on the reverse strand, counting down.
GCATCACCGCCGACATCACCACGGCGCTGTCGAATCATGCCGGGCTGTTCGTCATTGCGCATCCGTCGGCGGCAAGTTTTAAAGGTCAAGACGTGGACATAAATCGCGCTGCCGGTGCGCTGGGGGTACGCTATATATTGCAAGGCAGCGTGCGCCGCACGCAGTCGAAGCTGCGTGTGAATGCGCAGTTGATCGACGCGCGCAGCGGCGTGCATTTGTGGGCGGAACGTTATGATCGGGAAATGCGCGACGTGCTCGACGTGCAGGATGAGATCGCCGCGCGCATCGTCGGCGCGTTGGAAGTCAAATTGACCGAGGCAGAAAAACAGCGCACCGCGCGCCGCTACACCGTCAGCGCCGACGCTTATGATGCATTCTTGCGCGGCCAGGATTATTACGTGCGCTACACGCACGAAGACAATCTGCAAGCGCAAGCCGCCTATCAACGCGCGCTCGAACTCGACCCAGACTTCGCCCGTGCTTACAGCGCGTTGGCATTGACCTACACGGCAGATTACACCTTCTGGCATGCCGATCCCGCCGTTGCGCGCGAACGCGCGCTGACCTTGGCGGAAAAAGCCGTTGCGCTTGACGCCACCTCGCCGCAAACATATTGGGTGCTCGGTCATGTCCATTTGCAACGGCGCGAATTTGCGCAAGCGGTCGACGCCGCGCAACAAGCGGTTCGTTTAAATCCGAACTTCGCGGACAGCTATATTGTGCTGGCGAGCAGCATCACTTACCAAGGCGACGCCGCCGCTGCACTGCCGTTGGTGCGCAAGGCGATGCGCCTCAATCCGCGCTACTCGGCGCCGTATGCCTTGGCGCTGGGACGCGCCTATTATTATCTTGATCGTTACGAAGACGCGGCCGCCGCCTTGCGCGACGCCATCGAGCGCAACGCCAATTTGTTGCCTTCGTACGTCTACCTAACTGCGGCATTAAGCGGACTAGGCAAGACCGATGATGCGGCCTGGACCGTGGCGCAACTGCGCCTGCTGGTCCCCGGATTCAAGGTGAGCGACATCGATGAAATGCTCCCGATTGAAAGCGCTGAGCGATTAACCGCCATGGTGGGGCGCTTGCGTCGCGCCGGATTGTGATGCTCACTGTGCTCTAACAAAAGGAAACGCGATGACATTTTTAAGCACCACTGAAAAGCAGCAGATTGCCGAGGCCATTCGGGTGGCTGAATCCAACACGCAGGGGGAGCTGGTGTGCGTGGTCGCGCCTGCCAGCAATGACTACCGTTTTTTACCGTGGCTGTGGGCGACGCTAATCGCACTGAGTCTGCCGGCCCTGGTGTGGCTGGCACAGGTGTGGTGGACACAGACCGAGGTGTATCTGGCGCAAGTCGCGTTGTTTTTGCTGGTGCTGTTGTTGTTGCAATGGCGGCCGGTGAAAATGCGGTTGGTGCCGCGCAGCAGCCAGCGACAGCACGCGGCGCGTCTGGCGCGCGAGCAGTTTTACGCGCAGCGCTTGCATAGTACGCGCGAGCGCACCGGTGTGTTGCTGTTCGTGTCGGTGGCCGAGCGCTACGTGGAAATCCTGGCCGACGAAGGCATCAATGCCAAAGTTGCACCGGGCACCTGGGACAACATCGTCAGGAACTTTGTCGTACAGGTCGGCGCTGGGCGCATCGCACCCGGATTTCTCGAAGCGGTGGCGGCATGCGCGAGCATGCTTGCCGAACATTGTCCGGCACAAAAAGAAAATCCCAACGAGTTACCGAATCGTTTGATTGAGCTTGAGTAGGAGGGCTCGTATGTTGACACTTAATGTAAATGACCAAATACATGAGGTCGATGCGGACGCGGACATGCCGTTGTTGTGGGCGCTGCGCGATCTGCTGGGTTTGACCGGAACCAAATACGGCTGCGGCATTGCGCAGTGCGGCGTGTGCACGGTGCTGGTGGACGGCGCAGCGATACGCTCCTGCACCACGCCGATTGCCGCGCTGGCTGGAAAAAAAATTACCACCATCGAAGGACTGAGCGCCGACAGCAGTCACCCGGTGCAGCAGGCGTGGCGGGCGGAAGAAGTTCCGCAATGCGGCTTCTGCCAGTCGGGCCAAATTTTGGCGGCGGCCGCCTTGCTGGCCAAAACGCCGCAACCCAGCGATGCCGACATCGAGCAGGCGATGGCGCCGATCTTGTGTCGCTGCGGCACCTATCCGCGCATTCGTCTGGCGATCCAGCGCGCCGCGAAAACAGTCAAGGAGAGCGCCCATGGCTGAGCGCATCGAAATCTCGCGGCGTCATTTTCTGAAATTCAGTGCCGCGCTCGGTGGCGGTTTGCTGGTCGGCATTGATGCCGCAGCATGTGCCCGCAAAGAAGACGCGAGCGCTAACCGCGCCGTCCAGCCGGGCGTATTCGCGCCCAATGCGTGGATCCGCATCGGCGTTGACGACAGCATCACGCTGCTGGTCGGCAGTTCGGAAATGGGGCAGGGCGTGATGACGGCGATACCGATGTTGCTCGCTGAAGAACTGGATGCGGACTGGTCGAAGGTGCGCGCCGAATTCGCACCTGCCCACGCAAGCTATACCAACCCGATCAACGGCCGGCAGCACACCGGCGGCAGCACTTCGGTGCGCGGATTCTGGCAGCCGTTGCGCGAAGCGGGTGCCGTCACGCGCGAGTTGTTGCTGCAAACCGCCGCGCAGCGCTGGAATGTTCCGGCGACTGAATGCAGTACGCAGCCCAGTGTTGTCATTCACAAGAGCAGCGGGCGACGTTTGCGTTATGGTGAGCTGGTCGAGCAGGCGGCGAAGCTGCCGGTGCCGGAAACTGCATTCCTCAAAGAGCCCAAGCAGTTTCGTTTGCTCGGCACTTCGGTGCCGCGACTTGACACGCCGGCCAAGCTGAACGGATCGGCGCTATTCGGGCAAGACATAAAAGTGCCGGGCATGCTGATTGCGGTGGTGGCGCGCTGCGCGGTATTCGGCGGAAAGCTAAAAAGCGTCGATGCCAGCGCCGCGAAAAAAATCAAAGGCGTGCGCCATGTGCTGCAGATCGATGCCGGTGTTGCAGTAGTCGCCGAGCATTTCTGGGCGGCGCAGCGTGGGCGCGACGCGCTTAAACTCGCATGGGATGAAGGCGTCGCCGCCGCATTGGACAGCACGCAAATTAGCGCCTCGTTTATCGCTGCAGTCGACGGTGGCAAGAGCGCGCGCAACGACGGCGACGTTACTCAAGCGTGGCAAACCGCCGCCAAGAAAATCGAGGCAGTCTACGAAGTACCGTATCTTGCGCACGCCTGCATGGAGCCGATGAACTGCACCGCGCACGTGCGCAAAGACGGCTGCGACGTGTGGGTGCCGACGCAAGGGCAGGCCACCGCGCAACACCAGGTCGGTCGTCATACTGGCTTGAAGCCGGAAGCCATAAAAATTCATACCACGTTTCTGGGCGGCGGTTTCGGGCGCCGTGCGGAATACGATTTTGTGGTGGAAGCGGTGCAGATTTCCAAACAACTGGGTGTGCCCATCAAGGTGATCTGGACCCGTGAGGACGATATGCAGCACGATGTTTATCGCCCCGCGACCTATAACCGCATGACGGCGGCCATCGACACGCAAGGTGCGCTCAGTGCGTGGGAACACCGCATCGCCGGGCCGTCGATTTTTGCGCGTGTCTATCCGCCGGGCATCAAAGACGGACTGGACGGCACTTCGGTGGAAAACGCAAAAAATATTCCCTACGCAATTCCCAATGTGTCGGTCACTTATGCGCTGGTCAACGCAGGCGTGCCGGTTGGCTTTTGGCGCTCGGTCGGATCGTCGCAGAACGTCTTTGTCACCGAGTGCTTCTTCGACGAAGTGGCACGCGCCGCCGGCAAAGATCCCTTGGCGCTGCGCCGCGAGTTGCTCAAGGATTATCCGCGCCACCGTGCGGTGCTGGATTTGGCCGCGCAGAAAGCCGCTTGGGGCACAGCGTTGCCGGCAGGCCGCGCACGCGGCATTGCGGTGGCGGAATCGTTCGCCAGTTTCGTTGCGCAAGTGGCGGAAGTCTCGGTCGAGAACGGAAAGGTGCGCGTGCATCGGGTGGTGTGCGCGGTGGATTGCGGCACGGTGGTGAATCCCAATATCGTCGCGGCACAAATGGAAAGCGGAATTATTTTCGGGCTGACTGCTGCGTTGAAGGGTGAAATTACGCTTGCCCACGGCCGCGTGCAGCAAAGTAATTTTCATGATTACCCGCTGCTGCGCTTTGACGAAGCGCCGCGCATTGAAGTCCATATTGTGTCAAGCACCGACCCACCGGGCGGTGTCGGCGAACCGGGCGTGCCGCCGATTGCACCTGCCGTGGCCAACGCGCTGTATGCCTTGACGGGCACACCGGTGCGCAAATTGCCGATTCGTTTGTAACGATGGTCGGCGCCGATCAGGAAGTGCTCGCATCAGCGTTTGCATGGTTGCGAAAGCAGCAACGTGTGGTATTGGTAACGGTCGCACGCACCTATGGATCGTCGCCACGCCCGGCGGGCTCGTTGATGGCGTTGAACGATCGCGGTGCTTGGGTGGGCGCGGTATCCGGTGGCTGTGTGGAATCGCATTTGGTTACGCGCTTGCGGGATGCTTGGCCGACGCAACCGGGCTTGATAAGCTTGGGCACTCTTCCAGAAGAGGCTGAGCAACTTGGCCTGCCTTGTGGCGGGCGCCTGGATTTGCTGGTGGAGGCTGTGGACAGCCCCGCTGCGCTGCGTGCCTTGCTACGCTGCATCGAAGCGCGCGAGACGCTGGCCCGGCGCGTGTGCCTTACAACCGGCGAGGTCAGTCTGCACCCGGTATCACGCACGCAAGAGTTTTCGTTCGACCAGAAAAATCTCGAAAAAGTATTTGGTCCGCAGTGGCGCGTGCTATTGATCGGCGCCGGACAGTTGTCGCGCTTCGTGGCGCAAATGGCGCTCGCGCTCGATTACGAAGTAGTGGTGTGCGAGCCGCGTATCGAATACGCACGCCAGTGGGATGTCGCAGGCACAAGGCTTGACAATAATATGCCGGACGAAGCCGCTGCCAGTGCCCGCGACGCGCGTAGCGCGGTGTTAGCGCTCACGCATGACCCGGAACTGGACGACTTGGCCTTAAGCGTTGCGTTGCCGTCCGATGCTTTCTACGTCGGCGCGCTCGGTTCGGTGGCGAGCAATGCCGCGCGTCACAAGCGGCTGGCGTGGTTGGGGCTGGACGCGCACGCCATCGCACGTTTGCATGGGCCGGTCGGCCTGCCCATCGGAAGCAAAACTCCAGCAGAAATTGCGCTGGCGATTCTCGCCGGCGTCACCGCCGTGCGCCGTGGTGTGCTGTTAGTGCCGGCATGATTGTCGGCGTGTTGCTTGCTGCGGGCACGGGCACACGCTTCGGTGCGCATAAGCTGCTACATCGGCTAGATGATGGCGTGGCGATTGCCGAGCATGCCGCACGTCACTTGATCGCAGCGCTGCCAAATAGCCTTGCCGTCATTCGGCCGGGCGATGCAGCGTTGCGTGAGATTTTTACGGGCCTGGGCTTGACCGTTATCGATTGTGCACTGGCCGCGCAAGGAGTGGGTGCCAGTATCGCCTGCGCGGTGACGGCGATGCCGAACGCGGACGGGTGGGTTATTGCGCTGGCCGACATGCCGTGGATTCAAGCGCAAACCATCTACACGGTTGCGCAGCAACTGCGCATCGGTGCGGGCATCGTCGCGCCGCAATACCAAAAAAAGCGCGGTCACCCGGTGGGTTTTTCTGCATTGTTTAAAGCGGATTTGTTGGCGTTGCAGCAGGATGTCGGCGCGCGCGATGTGATCGAAGCGCGGCGTGAATACCTAGTGTTGTCACTTAGCGATGATCCCGGAGTGTTGCTGGATGTTGACCGCCCGGAGGATATTCACTGAGATTTTCCGGTTCGTATTAGCAATAGCTAATGCGCGGGCCGTGTCTGGGGTTAACATGCAAAACCCTAATTTGCAAAGAACCGTATAAATACTCAGTGGACAATTTTATGTATGTGGAGATAATGAGGACTCCACATCGCAGTGTGGATCGATATAACAGCGAGGTTGTTCAATGCACGCTGAAGTTCAATATGCAAATGGCACGTTTGTGTCGCCGAACGCGGAAAAACTTGAACATATTTCCGTGGGTTGTTTCGTGCGCGTGGAAGCTAATGGCTCGTGTTTTTGGGCGGAAATTATCGAGAGCAAGGGCAATGGACGTTTCAGTGGGTTGATTCGCCATGAGCTCGCCACCAGCGAATGTGGCACCAAGGCATTAGGTTTTAAAAAGGCCGACTTCCACGCCAAACATATCGTGGCGCTGGGCTGTGATGTTTTTTGTTCTTGCTGAAGCACGGTTGAGATTTTTTATTTATCAAGACATGCCTCCTGCGCTCTGCGCCTGCCGTCAATCTTAAAAATGTCTTAATCCGCTTCGGCGCGCACTGCTTGACGTCGCGGTGTTGTTGATGAATCATGGCGCGTCCTCAATTCTTGTGACTTCGACTCTTCATGCCATCCACATGCGCGTGGTCTGCGATGGTTTTCAGGATGCTTCCACCATCGTCGGACTGGCGAGAATGCAATGACTCCCAGCAGGTCATTGCGTGGCTTTCTCCCAGGCAAGTTATTCCGACGAGCGGTGCAAAATCCTGCCGATCAGGTTCAGGTCGCGTTCATCTGGTGGTAGGTAAAGTCAACAACAAGAACTAAACAATGTTCGAAACCTACTAGAAAATCACTCTTGGAGATAACTCAATGAAAAAGAAAATTGCAATGTTAGTTGCCGCAGGCATGGTGTCGTTTTCCGGTTTGGCTTTGGCTGCCGATGCAGCACCGGCCGCTGCTCCTGCTGAAAAGCCGATGGAAATGAAAGGCGACATGAAGGGCATGGACATGAAGGCCATGGAAATGAAAGGCGTTGAAGCCACCTTGGTGAAAATCGAAGGCGAGTTCTACATACTGAAAGGTAAAGACGGCAAGGAATTCAAAGGCCATTTCAACGACAAGACCAAGAAAGTCGGCAGCATCAAGGCCGGTTCAATGGTCGTCGTTTCCATCGACGATAAAGGCCATACCACCGAGATCAAAGAACACAAGCATTGATTTAATTTGATCGTTCGCGATCACGATAGGCGTGGTGCGCAGTTGCGTACCGCGCCTTTTTTATTTGTCCATATCTAACAGCGTTTTTTCTCCCCGGCGTGTGTTTACCCGCTGCGACTCCTGGTGATGACTCGGCAGTAGCGGCGCTTCCATCAGCGGTACCCGCTGCGCCATCTTCAGTGCTTGCGCGCGTGGTTGTTGTCTTTTAAATCTAACTGTTTCCAATGTGCATCTGTTTATTGATCAAGACCCACCAGGGCCATTTTTTGTTTTCGCAGTTTCATGTTCGACAACGAACAGTGGGTGCTGGGAGAAAGGGCTACAAAGGCATGACTCACCTGGACGCGAGCATTTTCAAGGAACAAGGAACGTGATGCATTTGAACATTATTTCCCACATCGATAGAGGCTGCACATGCAAAAGAAATCCACCATGAACATGAAAAAGAAAGTCACCATGAATGACCGTCAGAATTATCTCTCCACGTATTTGTTTGCCAGCGCCGCGCTTCTTGGCGGCGTTTCAACGGCCTTCGCCGCTGCGCCGGTATTGGGTACGGCAGCGGGATTTTCAGTTCTGGGCGGCTCAGCGGTCACCTGTACTGCCGGTGTAGTCGCTGGCGATGCCGGCGTCTCTCCGGGCAGCGCATTCACCAATACCGGCTGCACCTACGCAGGCAATACACCTCCTGCGACCACCCCGTTTGCGGCGCAGGCACGTGCTGACTTCCTCATGGCATATGCCGATCTTCGATCACAAGCAGTGTCATGCACCTATATGTTGGGCACCACGCTTGCCGCTGAAAATCTTGCACCCGGTGTCTACTGTCTCGACGCGGTCGCCAAGACCGGCACGCTGACGCTGACCGGTCCCGCGAATGGGGTCTGGGTGTTCCTCGTGGATGGCGCATTCACCGCGACCAACTTTTCGGTTGCTATGGCCGGCGGCGGGCTGCCATGTAACGTGTTCTGGGCACCGAGTGCCGCAGCAACCCTGACGACTTCGGCGCTCAAAGGCAACATCCTCGCGGGTGACGGTGTTGTTGGCTCCATCACGTTGACCGGCGGAACCATGGCGGGTCGTGCCTTGGCGAATGTCGCGGTGACCATGACCGGCGCCAGCGTTATTGGTTGCGGTGTCCTGACCGCCGCTTCGCTACCTGGATCGGTCGTGCCGGTGGCCACAGTGCCGGGCTCGACAATTCCTGGTTCTGCATCCTGCGAGGCTGTGGAACTTGAAGTGGAAGATGTCAACACCTTGTAGATCGATGTAAAAGCCGTCAAATAAGCGTGTGATGCAAACGGCCGCGTAACGGCTGCAACAGCAACGCCTGTGATCGTTAAGAAAAGGACCTGCAAAGGTCCTTTTCTTTTGGTGTCTTGTGTACGGCGGCGAACAGTGGCTGCGAGGCGAAAGGGCTACAAAGACACTCGCACATGGAGCAAATGATTTGTAGGGAGCGTAGCTATTTCACACTGCTTTTCACATTGAGAGAGAATGCTATGAAAACGATCTTCAACAAGAAACGATGGTTGTTGACAGCACCACTGGCAGTACTTATGGCCGGATGCAACATTGATAACAATGGGTCGAGTGTTGTCGCACCGCCCGCCCCGATCACGCCCGCAGCAGTGTCAGGAATCAGCCCGGTTAATCTTGGCGCCGCCGGTAATTTTGTGATTCTGGCAAGTAGCGGAATTTCTACCGTTCCCAACTCATCCGCAGTGACCGGCGATATTGGCACGACCTACGCTGCGACGGCGATCACCGGCTTTTCACTGATCGCCGACAGCACCAAGGTATTTTCGAAATCAGCGCAGGTGACTGGAAACGTATACGGATTTGACTATGCGCCGCCCACCCCCGCCAACCTGACCACAGCGGAACTCAACATGGGCGCGGCGTACAGCGATGCGGCTGGACGAGCGCCAAACTACACGGAAGTGGGCAGCGGAAATATTGGCGGAATGACGCTGCCTCCGGCGGTCTACAAATGGAGCAGCGGAGTTTTAATCCCCACCAATGTCACTCTCAACGGCGGCCCCAATGATGTCTGGATCTTCCAGATCGCAGGCGGAATTACCCAGGCTTCCGGAACCCGCGTACTGCTGGCCGGAGGTGCACTGTCGCAGAATATTTTTTGGCAGAGTGCCGATGTGGTCGCGTTGGGTACGAGCGCGCATCTGGAGGGCATCGTACTGGCTAAAACAGCCATCACCTTGGCGAGCAGTGCCAGCGTGAATGGCCGGTTGTTGTCACAAACGGCCGTGACCTTGATTGCCAACACTGTTACGCAGCCGGGGAGTGTGGCAACCGCAGACACCACGGCACCCACAGCGACTTCCATAACACCTGCGAATGCGGCTGTTGATGTGGCCGTCAACGGCGACATCACAGCCACTTTCAGTGAGGCGATGAAAGCTGTAAGCGTCAACACCGCAACCTTCACCTTAGCGCAAGGGACAATCTCTGTTCCAAGTACCGTAACCTACGCAGGCACGGTCGCGACCTTGAAGCCAAGCAGCGCGCTTGCCGCCGATACTGTATTTACCGCAATGCTCACCGCTGGGCTTATGGATCTGGCGGGGAATGCCATGGCTGTCAAAATATGGAGCTTTAAAACAGCGGCAACGCCAGACGCCATCGTGCCCACGGTGAAGTCCGTCGCTCCTGCGAATGCTGCTGTTGATGTGGCCAGCAACGCAGACATCACCGCCACCTTCAGTGAAGATATGAAGCCTGCAACCATCACCAGTACAACCTTTAGCTTAACGGAAGGCACAACACTGGTGCCAAGTGTCGTGACCTATGCGGATAACATTGCGACCTTAAAACCAAGCAGCGCGCTCGCAGCCGATAGCCTATTTACCGCCCGGTTGACTGCGGGGATTATGGACTTGGCAGGCAATGCCTTGGTTGCCAAGAACTGGAGCTTTAGAACCGCAGCAGCGCAAGGCCCAAATCCAGCGCACGGCCCGGCACCAGTCACGCTTGGCAGCGCCGGCAATTTTGTGATCCTGACAGAAACAGGCATCACGACCGATCCAACCTCCCCAGCCTCGGTAGTGACTGGCGATATGGGCACAACAATCGTGGCCGAGGCCATCACCGGGTTTTCGTTAACCTTGGATAGCTCGGGTACATTTTCGACCTCCGCGTTGGTGACCGGAAAGGTGTATGGATTCAACTACGCGTCGCCCACGCCTGGTTACCTCACTACCGCTGTAAGCAACATGCAAGCGGCGTACACCGATGCTGCTGGACGGCTATTGCCGGATTTTACTGAAAAAGGCACTGCCGGTGAGATTGGCGGACTAACCCTGGTTCCTGGTCTCTACAAATGGGGTACCGGAGTTTTGATATCAACCGATGTCACGCTCAACGGCGGTCCAAATGATGTTTGGATCTTCCAGATCGCAGGCGGGATTACCCAGGGCCCGGCAGCGCAAGTTGTCTTAACCGGTGGTGCATTGGCTAAGAACATTTTCTGGCAGAGTGCCGGTGTCGTCGCGCTGGATACGACCGCACATATGGAGGGTATCGTCCTGTCGAAAACCGGGATCACCTTGAATAGTGGCGCAACTGTGAATGGTCGATTGCTGGCACAGACGGCTGTGACATTAATTGCCAATACCGTCAAACAGCCGTAAGGGATGCTGAGGTAAGCCATACAGAAGGCAAGCGCTAAGAGCGGGGTTTCGGGATGTTTCCCGAAACCCCTTTTCGTTGATGACAGAACTAGTTCAAAAAGGAAATGACCATGCAATGGTTTCACAACAGCCGTTCAAAATTCCGCGCCCATGCCGCCGGTGCTATCGCATTGGCGGCGGTCACAGTGTTGGCACAAGCGGCTATGGCAGCAACGAGTGTGCCGATCGAGGTGATGAGCGCAATTCAAGCCGGCAACGCCCAAGACGTGATCGTGTTATTCAACAGCAAAAAAGCAGCGCGCGATGTGAATATGCTGCGCACGATCTCAGGCCAGGAATCAGATATCGACATTTCTGAAATACTGGAATTTAAAGCCGAGCAGTACCGCTGGCTTAAAGCGCGTGCACTGCGGGTGATCGGCACGCTGGGCATTACTGAGCGCTACGACTACAGCCACCTGCCGATGGCATTTTTACGCGTTGAGAATCTCGCTGCGCTGCAACGCTTGGTGAACAGTCCCTATGTTGCTGGCGTGTATGCGAACAGCGCACACCAGCACGCGCTCATCGAGAGCCTGCCGCTGATCGGGCAGCCCAGCGCACAGTCGCTAGCAAAAACCGGAGTCGGTACCACCATAGCGGTGCTGGACACTGGCGTTAATTACACGCTCGCTGAATTCGGCTCTTGTTCGTCGCCGGGCGTGCCGGCCGGATGCCGCGTGCCGGTGGCGCTTGATTTTGCACCCAACGATAATTTGCTGGATGACACCGGCCACGGCACCAACGTTGCCGCGATTGTTGCCGCCGTGGCGCCGGGCACCCGCATCGCCGCGCTTGACATTTATAACGGCGGCTACGCCTTTACGGCCGATGTCCTTGCGGCCATCAACTGGTCTATTGCGAATAAAACAACCTACAACATCGTGGCGCTGAACCTGAGTTTGGGTGACGGTTCCAACAATGCAGTTGAGTGCCCAGGCTCGTGGGCAACACTAGCATTTGCGGACGCGCGTGCCGCCGGCATCCTGCCTGTCGTTGCCGCAGGCAACAACGGTTACGCTAATGGGATCAGCGGCCCCGCCTGTGCGCCGGGCGCGGTGCGCGTCGGCGCGGTTTACGATAGCAATATCGGCGCCATCGGCTGGCCGGGGCTCTGCACCGATTACGTTACCGCCGCTGATCGCGTCACCTGTTTTTCAAACAGCGCAGACATCCTCACGTTGTTGGCGCCAGGTTCCATCATTAATGCCGGTGGCTATAGCAATTCCGGTACTTCGCAAGCCGCACCCTTTGTGGCCGGCGCGGTGGCAGTGCTGCGCGCGGCCGATGCTTTCCCGGCCGAGACGCTCGACCAAACCGTGGCGCGGATGCAAAACACCGGCGACCTGCTCTCCGATCCGAAAAACAGCCGCATCACAGCGCGCTTGAATCTTGGCCGTGCGGTTCTGCCGTAACCCCAATGGAAGGCGTACGTATAGACATTCGTCTGCGACGACGCTGAGGTTGACTTGTCGGCCAGCATGCAGCGGTTCTAAGCTTTTCCACACGTGCCTACCGAAGCAGAGCGCGCTGCAAGGGTGTTGCGGCGCTCCGACTTCGCCATCGGAAGAAATAGTCTGCTGCGGGCAAGGACGAGTACGCCGAACAGTGGACTTTTCTCTTTGCACACCACGGTGTACTGAGTGTTGAGTATTTTTCCTCGCGGCCTCTTTTCTCTTCGTTATGTTCTTTTGCGTACAGAGCCATTCTCGCTGACTAATTTATTTTAGCGTCGTGGCCTGAGCTGAAGCGGATTGACCTCAGGCGAAACATCGATATTCAAGGAGAGGCGAATGAATAGCCTGCTGTTTCCTATCGTCATGCGCAAATTGCAGTTGATAAAGCGACCTGCTTCGAGCTTCGAGGCGTATCGCATCGATCAATGCGACCGTAAATTTCTGTCTAAAACATCCCGCGAAAAATCACTTCGAATCCCGTTTAAAGCATTGGTCACGGTGTTCGCAGATCACAAATTTTTGATCCTAAATAAAAGCGGTTCCTGGCTAACAGCAATGTTAGCTAAGCAATTTTTTGTAGGAACGTTGTCCACCATAACCTCAGAGAAAGGAGCACTCCAGTGACGCACCGAACTATTTTTTTCTGGCTATTCGCGCTCGCAAGTTCTTACGGGCACGCGGCAGTGTTCACGGTAAATGTTGTGAATCAAGACGGTGTGCCGGTTTCCGGTTTTCGCTGGTTGGTCGAACAAGATACGACACTGTCGGTCACGCCGGGAGTGCGCGACCTTAACAGTTTGTCCTTGAGTTTTCATACCAGCCACACGCCGACCGTGATGCAAGGCGAAACAGCCGCTGCATCGGTGACGGCGGACATTCCTGCTGTCGTTTTCGGCACACGTTATTTCGTTTCCGTGTTGCCCTATGCGGGTTACCAAATGGGCGGTGCAGCATTGGCGATCCCGGCTACCGGCGCCGGTAGCGTCACGGTTGTGGTGAATCGGCATGTGATCCCAACGGCGCAAATTACCTTGTTCGTATTTGAGGATAACCATCCGATCAACAACATCCCTGACTTGCCGGCTGAGCAAGGCATCGACGGCACGGCGAATGCCTTCTCGGTGCTGTTGTTCGATGCGGCGGGGCAATACGGTATTGCCGGTGGGCGGATTTCGAAGGATGCCTTTAATAATCCCTTGGGCACCGAGTACGACCCGGCCACGCAAGCGGTGAGCAAACTTGGCGACGGCGTGATCCATTTAAGCAGCAGTGGGGTCGCGGTCATCAAAAATTTAGCGCCAGCCAAGTACGGCATCCAGGTCGTTCCTCCGCTCGGGCAAGACTGGCACCAGACTTCGACCATTGAGGGTACCAAAACCGTCGATGCGTGGGTCAAGCCGAACGAGCCGCGTTATTTTGTCGAGTTCGGTCCCCCGGGACCGCATGTCTTCATCGGCTTCGTGCGCACCACCAACAACGCCGCCGTGTTAAAGGGTGGCGCGACCATCACCGGAAAAATTGTCAATATGCACGCCTC
>JANLTU010000227.1:0-29879 GCA_031363085.1 Gammaproteobacteria bacterium | reverse complement strand
GGTATTGCGATCCAGCGCCAGGATTACGCGCCCGTAACGTCCATGCAGCGGCAGGAAATAATAATCATCAAGGGCGCCATGACGCGACTTAAAGCGTTCGAGTTCGGCATGGTCGGCGGGTTTGTCCGCCGTATAATTTTCCATATCCAGGCGGTGTATTTTTGCATCGTTCAGAAATTGGGGAATTTGCTCTGCGTACAAATCGCCGCGTAAATACAGCCCGCCGCGCGCCAGAGATTCCAGGCGAATTTTATGGCGCTGCTCTGCGTCGTCAGGCAGACGCACGATAGCCAGCGGGTAGGGGGTATTGCGGAAGTTGGCAATTGCTTCGGGTTTAATGCCGGCCATGCCAACGCTGTCGTTGCTCAAGGTGTAAAAACGCTCTTCGGCGTAGACCAGCAACAGCGGGCGTTGCACATAGGCGATCCAGGTGCCGGCCACCAGCGCGACGGATTGAATCAGTGCGATCACGCTCATGTCGAATTTCAAGCTCGGTTTGCCGGGCTTGAAAACAATCAGCGTGAGCAGCGGGCCTAACACGATGTCGCAGCCGGCAATGATCTGGATGCCTCTCCAGCCGCCTTCGACGGCGAACAGCGGAAAGCGATACCAGTCGAACACCAGCACCAAAAGTAGCGCGACAAAAATTACCAGGCTGATGCCTAAATGGGCTGAGAATGCTGTGAGTCGAGTGAAGTGCATTGCGCCCTCCGTAGGTTCGCGTGACCACGCGACTAATATCGGATCGGGCGTAGCGGCACTTTATACTCGGTTACGGCCTCTTATCGTCGTTGTCGTCTTTGATTATTTTGGTGGTGAGCAAGATGGACAGAATAATCGCTACCGCACTGATGCTACCGATCATGATAAGCAGGACGTTTTCCATAATTGGAGTGTTCCTCGTGATGATTGGGTTGATGACTCCCACCGCATCGGCGCAGCGTGCGGAAGGAATGACGGTGGTTCAGGCAACAAGATTAAATTACCGCTGGTGCCGGTGTTACGCAACAGCGTTGGGGGTGTGCCATGAATAACCCGATGCGGTCTCGTATCGTGCTGGGCGTCAGCAGTTGTTTGTTGGGCCAGCGCGTGCGTTACGACGGCGCCGCGCGACGTGACGCATATATTGTCGACACACTGGCGCCGTATGTTGAATTTGTGCCGATCTGCCCGGAAGTGGAAATCGGCATGGGGGTGCCGCGTCCGCCGCTGCAACTGGTGGGCGATCCTGCACATCCGCGCATGCTCGGTGTGGTCGATGCGCGCGCCGACTTCACGGCCGCGATGCAACACTTTGGCGCCACCGCAGGGCCGCGCATCGAACACATCAGCGGCTATATTTTTAAAAGTCGTTCGCCCAGTTGCGCGGTGTGGGATACGCCGATCATTGCTGCACACGGAAGCCGGCACGCTTATGGCGCCGGTTTGTTTGTACGCGAAATTGTCAAGAACAATCCGATCCTGCCGCTGCAAGACGAATGCGGTTTGCACCTGCCGGTGCTGCGCGAGCACTTCTTCGAGCAGGTGTTCAGCTATCGTCGTTGGCGAGCCCAGGTGATGTCCGCGCCAACGCTCGCGGCGTTGCGCGAGTTTCACAGCGCCTACAAATTTAGCTTGCTGGCGCACCACCCGAACGGATACCGCGCGCTTAGTCGCAAGCTCGCGGCGGCAGCAATGAGCCGCACCTTCGCAGCGCAATACGCGCGGCAATTTTTCGCGGCGTTACGCATACCGGCGACGCGCGTGTCGCATGCTAACGTGTTGCAACAAATGCTCGGGTATTTCAAAAAAGTGCAACGCCTGACGAGCGCCGGCGCCTCGCGGAAGTCATCTTGCGCTATCGCGACGGCATGCTCGAATTAAACTCGGTGTTGCAGGAGCTACGTGCGCTCAATGCGCGTTATCCGCATGTCGATCTGCTCAAGCAACACTATTTGTATTCGGATGCGGATGAGGCGCTGTTGCGCGCTAGCAAAACGCCAGAACATTCGGGCGTGCCTGGCGCGTGAATTCCGCCAGCCAGTGGGGCAGCGCTTCGGCCGCCATCGGCTTGCTGTAGAGAAAGCCCTGCACTGCGTCGCAACCTTGGCTGCGTAAAAACATCAACTGCTCTTCGGTTTCGACGCCTTCGGCAATCACCTCCATGTCAAGACTGTGTCCCAGGGCGATCATGGCAGCCACGACGGCGGCATTGTTGGAGTGCGCCTCGATATCTTTTACGAAGCTGGGGTCCAGCTTCAATACATGCAACGGAAATTGCTTGAGGTAATTCAGCGAGCAATAGCCGGTGCCGAAATCGTCGATGGCAATCTGAATGCCGAGGCTGCGCAACGCGCGTAATTTTGCCGTGGTCGAAGCGACGTTATCGATCAACATGCTTTCAGTGATTTCGAATTGCAGGAAACTCGGATCGACCCCGGTGGCAGCAACGATGCCGGCGACACGCCGGACAAAATCCGCCTTGCGAAATTGTCTTGCCGAGGTATTCACGCACATGCGTAACGCTGGCAGGCCGGCATTTTTCCAGGCTTTTTGTTGCAAGCACGCCTGGGTCAGCACCCACTCCCCGACCTCGACAATCATGCCGTTGTCTTCCAGCAAGCGGATAAATGTGCTCGGTGGGAGCACGCCTTGTTCGGGATGATTCCAGCGTAGTAAGGCTTCCACGCCCAGCACGCGGTGGGTGCGCGGATCGATTTGTGGCTGGTATTCAAGCAAGAATTCTTCGCGCGGCAGCGCGTGGCGTAGCGCGGTGACCATCGCCAAGCGTTCCGTGGCGCGATGGTGCATTTGCGAGTTGTAGAATTTGAAGCAACTGCGGCCATGGTCTTTTGCGTTGTACAGCGCGGTGTCGGCGTTCTTGATCAGCGTCGCGGGGTCCAGGCCGCAGGTGGGGAACAGCGCAATGCCGATGCTGACAGTGACAAATAATTCCTGCCCCTGCAAACGAAACGAGTGGGACAGGGCGTTGACAATTTTCTGCGCCACAGCGGCGGCATCGTCGGCGTCGTCGATGTTCTCCAGGATGGCGGTGAATTCATCGCCGCTCAGGCGTGCGACGGTATCGTTTTTACGTATGCAGGTTTCCAGGCGGCGCGCCACGGCAACCAGCAATGCGTCGCCGACTTCGTGACCGAGCTTATCGTTGATGGTTTTGAAGTGATCGAGATCCAAAAACAGTAATCCGACACGGCGTGCATTACGCTGCGCACTTGCAAGCGCGCGCGTCATGCGCTCGCGGAACAGCGTGCGATTGGGCAGGCGGGTGAGGCTGTCGTAGTGGGCCAAATAGGCGAGGCGGCCATCGATCTGCTTGCGCTCGATGGCGTACCGTATCGCGCGCGCCAGCAGATGCGCGTCGCCGTGCCCTTTCACCCAGTAATCTTGCGCGCCCGCCTGGACCGCCTGGAGTGCGAGTTGTTCGTCGCTGACCCCGGAAAGAACGATGACCGGCAGTCCCGGTGCGGCCGTTTGAATGTGTTGCACGTTATTCAAGCCACGGCCATCCGACAAGGCGAGGTCAAGCAGCAGCACGTCGTAGTGCTGTTGCGCGAGATGGTCGAGCGCGTGCTTGATGTTGTTGGCGTGTGTCAGGGAAAACTGCGTGGTGCCGGATTCCGCGAGCATCTCGTTGAGCAGTTGTCGCTCGCCCGGATTGTCCCCGACCATTAAAACTTGAATGACAGCGTGTGTGGACATGTGAAACCTCTCCAACGTGCATGCGTTGTCGTGGTGGTCCATGTCGATGCCAAGCGAGCTTAACTGGTCTCGTACTGGGACGAGCGGCACTTCACTCCTGCGAAGTTCGTCGACTATCTCGTGATACAAAAAAATTCACGGAAACGCAGTGACACCTTGATGTACGTCACTGCCCCCGTGCTAACTGAAAGGCTGTGTGATCGTGGCTTGCTTGTCAACGCTCGGATTAATTGGGCTCAAGTAGTTTTCTTTATCTGGGGAACTGATCTGTGCTTGCGAAGCGGGGATGAGGGTCCTATAATTCGCCGTCTTTTTTCTTAGGGCATTGATGACGCAACGTAAGAGCCGAAGTTTGCTGCTGGTGGGAGTCGGCAGCATGTTGACCTCAATCGTGGTCAGCGGGTTTTTACTGGGTTACGCCGTCGACGTCTGGATCGATACCAAGCCGGTTTTTATGCTGCTGTTGGGTGGCCTGGGTTTCGTGGGCGGATTCTTAAAAATATATAAACTTCTCATTCATCCGGATCTCAATTGAACACAACAACTGATGGCACCGACTTGGCCGAGCGCACGCGCCGGATCGTCGGATTTCAGATTCTCGCCAGCGTGGTGATCGCGATCGGTTTCTTGATAGGTGTGGGCGCCGCGCAAGGCCGCTCCGCTTTGTATGGCGGGCTGGTGACGGTGACCTTAACCGCCTTGTTGAGTCGCGGTGTGAAGCGCGCCGAAGTTGCCGCGTCAGAGCGCGACCCGCACAAGAGCATGGTGATTCTATACGTCGGCGCGGTGCAGCGCTTTATCTTGGCGTTGGTCGCGTTTGCGCTCGGCTTGGCGGTGTTGAAGCTGGAGCCGATGCCGGTGTTTATCGGCTTCGCTGCTGCGCAGTTTTCTTATTTGTTCAACGCGCGCGGTATGGCGCAAAGCAAGCGAGGGGTGTGACGTGAGCGAAGCAGCAGCTCCGGGCGGACAAAGCAGCGTCGAGTATATCCAGCATCACCTCACCAACCTGTGTGTGGGCGAGGGCTGTGGCAGCAATGGCTTTTGGGCGTGGCACGTCGATACCTTGGCATTTAGCGTAGTGCTGGGCGCTTTGATTGTGTTCACCGCGTGGCGTTTAGGTCAAAAACTGACCCCGGGAGTGCCGAGCGGCTTCCAGAATTTTGTCGAGACCATTCTTGATTTCGTCGGCCAGCAAGTCAAAGACACCTTCCCCGGTCACAACCCGTTGATCGCGCCGCTGGCCTTGACGATTTTCGTCTGGGTCTTTTTGATGAATACGATGGACCTGATTCCGGTGGATCTGTTGCCGGTGATCGGCGGCGTGGTGGGAATCCACTACTTAAAGGTTGTGCCGACCACCGATCTCAGCACCACCATGGCGATGTCGCTGACGGTATTCATGCTGATCGTCTATTACAACCTCAAGGTCAAGGGGCCGGTCGGTTACCTTAAACAATTTCTGTTTCATCCCTTCGGCAAATATCTGGTGCCGGTCAATGTGGCGATGACCTTAATCGAAGAGCTGGCCAAGCCGCTCAGCCTGGGCTTGCGTCTGTTCGGCAACATGTTTGCCGGCGAGTTAGTGTTCCTGCTGATCGCCTTGATCGGCGGCACCATGGCGGTGGGTGCGGCGGCGTTGTTCTGGTTACCGCTGCAAATCATGCTGGATTTAGGCTGGTTGATTTTCCACCTTCTGGTGATCACTTTGCAGGCGTTCATTTTCATGGTGCTGACCATTGTGTATCTGGGAATGGCGCATACGTCGGCAGACGAGCATTAACGCGTCGGTGTGTTGAAGATTTTTTAAGTTCGGTTTTTTAATTTTACTTTTCAATAGAAGTATTTAGAGGAGACATAACGATGAACGCTGAAATGCTATCCATGATTTACGCATACACCGCCGTGGGCGTGGGGGTGATTCTCGCTGCTGCTGGTTTAGGCTCGGCGATTGGTTGGGGTTTGATCTGCGCTAAGACCTTGGAAGGCATTGCGCGTCAACCGGAAATGCGTCCCGTATTAATGACCAACATGTTCATCTTCGCCGGTTTGATGGAGTCATTCCCCTTCATTATCCTGGCATTCGCCATGTGGTTTCTGTTCGCCAATCCGTTCGTGGGCGCGCTGGAAGCGGCGATTAAGGCGACCGTGCATTAATTTATTAATAGTTGGCCCCTTGCTGCACTACGCAACGCTGATGATAGGAACCGTAGCATGAACATTACGATCACCCTGATTGGCCAAATGGTCGCGTTCATCTTGTTGATCTGGTTTGTCAACAAGGTGCTCTGGGGCCCAATGTCCAAAATGCTCGCCGACCGGCAAAAGAAAATTGCCGACGGACTGGCCGCCGCAGACAAGGGCAAGCACGAAATGGAATTGGCCGAAAAGCGTGCCAAAGATCTGTTGAAGGATGCGAAAGCCCAGGCCGCCGAAGTGATCCTGCAAGCGCAAAAACGCGCCAGTGAGATCGAAGAAGAAGCCAAGGCCAAGGCGCGCGCTGAAGCCGAACGCATTATGATCGCCGCGCAAGCGGAAGTGGAGCGTGGCATTAATCAGGCTAAGGAACAGTTGCGGGCGCATGTGTCGAGCATCGCGCTGTCCGGCGCAGGAAAAATCCTGAAGAAAGAAATCGACGCCAAAACGCATAACGCGCTGTTAGCTGAATTGGCTGCGCAGGTTTAGCCGTGGCCGAAATTTCCACCATCGCACGTCCTTACGCCACGGCAGTATTCGAGTTGGCCAAGGCTGCAAAAAAATATCCGGTATGGACCCAGCAATTGCATTTACTGGCCGCAATCGTGGCGGATGCGCAAGTGCGTTCGCTGATCGGCAATGCCGCCGTAAAGAAAGAGCAGGTGGTGAAGCTGATTGTCGAAGTGGCGGGCGACAAGCTGGACGCGACTGGACGCAATCTGGTCAAGGTGCTTGCGGAACATCGCCGTTTGGGTGCGTTGGCGGAAATCGCCCGCCAATATGAAGAATTACGCGCCGTCGCGGAAGCCACCTTGGAAGCCGAAGTCGTGTCTGCTTTCCCAATTGACGCCGCGCAACAGCAAAGCATCGCTACCGCGCTGCAAAAACGCCTGGGCCGCAAAGTGAATATCACGTGCATCATTGATCCGGCACTGCTGGGTGGTGCCATTGTGCGCGCAGGTAATCTGGTGATTGATGGTTCTGCGTTGGGTCGTCTGCAAATGTTGACGAGTTCACTAGCCAGCAAGTAATAACGCAGAGGAGTGGAAAAACATGGACACGATTGAGGTGAGGCGGAGTACAGCCGCAGGTGCCTCTGGGCCGGTATTTGGGGAGATATACGTTAACAGTTTCTACGTAGGGGTGACGTTGGAACCCGCATGGCCCACGCATATTTCTACCGGGACGTATGCTGCAGAATTGTTTAACAGCCCAAAGTTTGGACGCACCGTGATTAAGCTGAAAGACATGAATGGCCGTACTGATATTGAGATACATGCAGGTAACGATGTGGGCGATACCACGGGATGCATACTGGTCGGATCAAGTCGGAGTGGGGGCTCGATCTGGCATTCCAACACAACATTGGATGACCTTATCACTAGGCTGCACGCTCCGAAAGTCACGGTGATCGTTCGATGAAAATGGCCGTATATTTTTTCTTGCTTGGGTTTTTTGGTGCCGCGCTTGCTAGTGACCCGTACGCGAGTTACCAGCAGAACAACGAAAATTACTACCGGCTGCTCGCAGATATCGAGATCGTAAAAGACAAGTCACGAGCGCAACTGGACCGGGAAAAGGCATTTAAAAATCTTTCGGATTATATGCAGGCAGGACCGGACGGCGGATGGGTTACGATTAAAGATGGCTTTCTTGAAATACTGATTGCTGATACTGAATTTTTCTTTGCTCAATCGACACCATTTCCCCAGGCCTATCGCGCTTGGATCGAGAAGCTGGGGTTGAACTGGATACCTAAGCGCGAAACGCGTTATCCGGAGATGAAGTCCTTGGCAATTAAAGCACTTAAGGAGTCGATTCAAACTTCGGAGCGCGCGTTAGAGATGCGGAAAGAAACGCTTAAGAAGCTGCAAAGCATTGAGCCGAAGGTTGTGGATTGAGTACGCAGAGGACTGCCCGCCATCCTATTAGGATTTTATGAATAAGGTCTGATCCCGAATTCAGTTTACGAGGAAATAGCAATGCAACAGCTCAGTGCTTCTGAAATCAGCAACCTTATTAAAAAGCGCATCGAAGGTTTCGAGGTCGTTACCGAAGCGCGCAATCAAGGTACCGTGGTCAGCGTCAGCGACGGTATCGTGCGCATTCATGGTTTGTCGGATGTGATGTCCGGCGAAATGATCGAGCTGCCCAACAATACGTTCGCGATGGCGCTGAACCTGGAGCGCGATTCGGTCGGTGCGGTGGTGCTCGGTTCGTACCAGCACATCACCGAAGGCGACACTGCGAAATGCACCGGCCGCATTTTGGAAGTGCCGGTGGGTGAAGCGATGCTCGGCCGCGTGGTGGATGCGTTAGGCAATCCCATTGATGGCAAAGGTCCGATCACCGCCAAGCTCACTTCACCGATTGAAAAAGTCGCACCCGGCGTCATCTGGCGTCAATCGGTTAATCAACCGGTGCAGACCGGCCTGAAAGCCATCGACTCGATGATTCCGGTCGGCCGTGGCCAGCGCGAATTGATCATCGGGGACCGCCAAACCGGTAAGACGGCGGTGGCGCTCGACACCATCATCAACCAGAAAGGCACGGGCGTTAAGTGCATCTACGTTGCGATTGGCCAAAAGCAATCGTCGGTGGCCAACGTGGTGCGCAAGCTCGAAGAGCACGGCGCCATGGCGCACACCGTCGTGGTGATGGCGGGTGCGTCCGAGTCAGCAGCGATGCAGTTTATCGCGCCTTACTCCGGTTGCGCGATGGGCGAGTACTTCCGCGACAACGGCGAAGATGCGCTGATTATTTACGACGACTTGACCAAGCAAGCCTGGGCGTATCGCCAAGTGTCGTTGCTATTGCGCCGCCCGCCGGGCCGCGAAGCCTATCCGGGCGACGTGTTCTACCTGCATTCACGCTTGCTGGAGCGTTCCGCGCGCGTCAACACCGCGTGGGTGGAAAAATTCACCAACGGTCGCGTCAAAGGCAAAACCGGCTCCCTGACGGCGTTGCCAATCATCGAAACGCAAGCGGGCGACGTGTCGGCGTTTGTGCCGACCAATGTGATTTCGATTACCGATGGTCAGATTTTTCTGGAAACCGATTTGTTCAATTCCGGTATCCGTCCGGCGGTGAACGCCGGTCTGTCGGTGTCGCGCGTGGGTGGCTCGGCGCAAACCAAGATCATCAAAAAGCTCGGCGGCGGTGTGCGTCTGGACTTGGCGCAGTATCGCGAGCTGGCGGCATTCTCGCAGTTCGCTTCCGACTTGGACGAAGCGACCCGCAAGCAGTTGGAGCGCGGTCAACGCGTCACTGAATTGATGAAGCAGAAACAGTATTCAACGTTGAGCGTGGCGGAGATGGCGTTCTCGCTGTTCGCGGCCAACGAAGGCTTCCTCGACGATGTGCCGGTGAAAAAGATCGTGGATTTCGAAGCCGCGATGCATTCGTACCTGCGCTCCAGCGCAGCGGACTTCCTCAAGCGCATTAACGACAAGGGCGACTATAACGACGAAATCGCCGGCGAAATGCGCAAAACGTTGACCGCGTTCAAAGCCAGCAGCACCTGGTAAGCCACTCAGCTAACGAGGAACAGCCATGGCCGTCGGCAAAGAAATACGCACCAAGATCAAGAGCGTGCAAAGCACGCGCAAAATCACGCGCGCCATGGAAATGGTGGCGGCGAGTAAAATGCGCCGCGCTCAGGAGCAAATGGCGGCAGCACGTCCGTATGCGTTGAAAATGCGCAACGTGATTTCACATCTGGCGCACGCCCACCCGGAATACCAACATCCGTATTTGCAGGATCGCGAAGTCAAGCGTGTGGGCTACATCATTGTCACGTCAGATCGTGGTTTGTGCGGTGGTTTGAATAACAACCTGTTCAAGCATGCGCTGATTTCGATGAAGAGCTGGTCAACCCAGAACGTAAAGCTGGACGCGTGCGCCATCGGCCAGAAGGCGCTGAGTTTTTTCCGCCGCGTCGGCGGCAATGTCACCAGCCAGGTGACGCATTTGGGCGACAAGCCGCGCCTTGAAAAACTCATCGGCACCGTGAAGGTGATGCTGGACGCGTTCAACGAAGGCAAGATCGACCGGTTGTTCATCGTCAGCAATGTGTTCGTGAACACCATGACGCAGAAGCCGACGGTGGAGCAGTTGTTGCCGATCAAGGCGCAAACCTTGGACGCGACCATGCAACACCACTGGGACTACATGTACGAGCCCGAAGCCAAGGAAGTGCTCGACGTATTGATGACGCGCTACATCGAGTCGCTGGTATATCAAGGCGTGGTGGAAAACTTGGCCTGCGAAATGGCGGCGCGCATGGTCGCGATGAAGAGCGCTTCGGAGAATGCCGGTTCGGCCATTCACGAATTGAAGCTGAAATACAACAAGGCGCGTCAGGCGGCGATTACTCAGGAAATCTCTGAAGTCGTCAGCGGCGCGGCGGCTGTTTCCTGATTTTGAATTTTCTTTTTTTAGGTTTTTAAGGGGACCGACATGGCTTCTGGAAAAATTGTGCAGATTATCGGTGCGGTGGTCGACGTGGAATTCCCACGTGACAACCTCCCAAAAGTTTACGACGCACTCAGCGTAGGTAGCGTGGGCTTAACGCTGGAAGTGCAGCAGCAATTGGGCGACGGCGTAGTACGCACCATCGCGATGGGCACCACCGACGGCTTGAAGCGCGAGATGGCGGTGGACAACACCGGCGCCGCAATTACTGTACCGGTCGGCAAGGGCACGCTGGGCCGCATTATGGACGTATTGGGCAAGCCCATCGACGAGGCAGGCCCGGTCAACGCGGAAGCGAAGTGGCCGATTCATCGCAAAGCACCCGCGTATGAAGACCAAGCAGCCTCGGTCCAGATTCTGGAAACCGGCATCAAGGTCATCGACTTGATCATGCCCATCGCGAAGGGCGGCAAAATCGGTTTGATGGGCGGCGCGGGCGTGGGCAAGACCGTGACGCTGATGGAGCTGATCCGTAACATCGCCGTTGAGCATAGCGGTTACTCGGTGTTCGCGGGGGTCGGTGAACGTACTCGCGAAGGCAACGACTTCTACCATGAAATGAAAGAAGGCGGCGTCATCGACAAAGTGGCGCTGGTTTATGGCCAGATGAACGAGCCGCCCGGCAACCGTCTGCGTGTGGCGCTGACCGGCTTGACCATCGCGGAATACTTCCGCGAAGAAGGCCGCGATGTGCTGCTGTTCATCGACAACATTTATCGCTATACCCTGGCCGGCACCGAAGTGTCTGCGCTGCTGGGTCGTATGCCGTCGGCGGTGGGTTACCAACCGACACTGGCCGAAGAAATGGGTGTGTTGCAAGAACGTATTACGTCCACCAAGACCGGTTCGATCACGTCGTTCCAGGCGGTCTACGTGCCAGCCGATGACTTGACCGACCCGTCACCTGCGACGACCTTCGCGCACTTGGATGCCACCTTGGTGTTGTCGCGCCAGATTGCCGAGCTGGGTATTTATCCTGCGGTGGATCCACTCGACTCTACCAGCCGTTTGCTCGATCCGCTGGTGGTCGGTCAGGAGCACTACGACACCGCACGTGCGGTGCAAAGCACGCTGCAACGCTACAAGGAATTGAAAGACATCATCGCAATTCTGGGTATGGACGAGTTGTCGGAAGACGACAAACTGGCCGTATCCCGCGCCCGCAAAATTCAGCGCTTCCTGTCGCAACCGTTCTTCGTCGCCGAAACCTTTACCGGGTCGCCGGGTAAATACGTGTCGCTCAAAGATGCGATCAAGGGTTTCAAGGCCATCGTGGCGGGCGAATACGATCACCTGCCCGAACAGGCGTTCTACATGGTGGGCGGCATCGAAGAAGCGGTCGAAAAAGCCAAGAAGCTGCAATAACAGTTACAGCGGCGAACGCGGAGTAGTAGATTATGGCCATGACCGTTCATGTCGACATTGTCAGTGCGGAAAAATCCATTTTTTCGGGGACGGCCGAGATGGTGTTTGCCCCCGCGATCATGGGTGAAGTCGGCATCTTGCCACGCCACGCGCCGTTGCTGACGCGCCTGCGACCCGGCGAAGTGCGGGTGAAACTGCCGGGCGGTGAAGAAGAATTTTTCTACGTTTCCGGCGGCATTCTGGAAATTCAACCGCATGTGGTAACGGTGTTGGCGGACACCGCCGCACGCGCACATGATCTCGACGAAGCGGCGGCGCAAGAGGCCAAGCAACGTGCCGAAGATGCGCTGAAAGATCAGAAGGGCGAGATCGACTACGCGCGCGCGCAGGCGGAGTTGGCCGAAGCGGTGGCGCAGCTCAATGCGCTCAAGCGTCTGAAGAAAAAGGGCGGGTAATCACAGCGTCGCATTTGCCGGATATAATTAAAGGGCAGCGCAAGCTGCCTTTTTTAGTTTTACAGCCGATATTTTCATACCGATCAAAGTAGTCACAACACGGTCTGGCCATGGACACCGCAAACGCCCAATTCAGCATCATTATTCTCGCCGCCGGGCAGGGTACGCGCATGCGCTCCGACCTGCCCAAGGTATTGCACGAAATCGGCGGGAAGCCGCTGCTGGCGCACGTCATAGACACGGCGAGCCGGTTGGCGCCACAGCAAATTTACGTGGTGTACGGACACGCTGGAGAAAAAGTCAAGGACCGGCTCGCGTGCTTGCCGGTGCAGTGGGTCGAGCAGGCACGGCAGCTTGGTACCGGACACGCCGTGGATCAAGCGATTCATTGCGTGCCGGATGGTCATATTGCGATGGTGTTGTACGGCGACGTGCCGTTGGTGTCTGAAGCCCTGTTGCGTGCGTTAGCCGCTGCTGCCGTCGACGCGCTGGGTGTGGTCACGTGTGAATTGGCCGCGCCGTTCGGCTACGGACGCATCGTGCGTGATGCCCAAGGTCGCGTGCTGCAGGTGGTCGAAGAAAAAGATGCCAGCGACGAGCAGCGCGCAATTCGCGAAATCAACGCCGGCATCATCGCCGCACCGGCCGGCTGGCTGCGTGCTTGGCTGGCGGCGCTCGATAATAACAACGCCAACGGCGAATATTATTTAACCGATGTCATCGCTAAAGCGGTCGCCCAAGGCGTTGCAGTCAAGACCGTTGCAGCGACGACGCTTCATGAAATTCTGGGTGTCAATACCAAGGCTCAATTGGCGGAGTTGGAGCGCGAATACCAGTGGCTGCAAGCGCAAAAATTAATGGCGCAGGGCGTCACCTTGCGCGATCCGCGTCGTATCGACGTGCGCGGCGAAGTGCATGTCGGCAAAGATGTGGTGATCGACGTCAACGTGGTGCTGGAAGGTCGTGTGGAGCTGGGTGATCGCAGCTATATCGCGCCCAACAATCTGTTGCGCGATGTGATCGTGGCCAGTGATGTCAACATCAAGCCCAACTGCGTCATCGAAGAAGCACGCATCGGCGCCGGTTGCGAAATCGGCCCATTTGCACGCATTCGCCCGGCCACGGTGCTGGACGAAAAAGTCCATATCGGGAACTTTGTGGAATTGAAAAAATCCGAGGTGGGTCCCCGTTCGAAAATTAATCATCTAAGCTACGTAGGTGACACCAGTATCGGCAGCGGCGTGAATGTGGGTGCCGGCACCATCACCTGTAATTATGATGGTGCGAATAAATTTCGCACCATCATCGGCGACAATGCGTTCATCGGTTCGGACACGCAACTGATCGCGCCGGTCGAAGTCGGTGCCGGCGCCACCATCGGTGCGGGTTCGACCATTACGCAAAACACACCACCGAATGAATTGACCTTGAGCCGTGTAAAACAAGTGACGGTGAAAGGTTGGCAACGACCGGTGAAGAAAAAGCCCGAATAAGATTGGAGGAAAAGCTATGTGCGGCATCGTCGGAGCAGTGGCACAACGTGATGTGGTCCCCCTTCTGGTGGAGGGCCTCAGACGCCTCGAATATCGCGGCTACGACTCCGCCGGTGTCGCGGTGCTGGATGATAAGTCACAGTTGGCGCGGGTGCGTGCCAAGGGTAAGGTTGGCGAGCTGGCCGCCGAGCTTGGGCAGACGCTAAAAGGCAATGTGGGCATTGCGCACACCCGTTGGGCGACGCACGGCGTGCCCAGTGTCAGCAACGCGCACCCGCACATTTGCCGCAACACGGTGGCGTTGATCCACAACGGCATCATCGAAAATTACGAAGCGCTGCGCGAGCAGCAGAAAAAAGCCGGCTACGAATTCACCTCCGAAACCGATACCGAAGTCGTCGTGCATCAGGTGTACGACCATCACATGCGGCAAGGTAAGGACTTGCTCGCGGCAGTAAAGGCGTCGGTAAAAGAATTACGCGGAGCCTACGCGATTGGCGTCATCAGTACGCGCGAACCGAATCGTCTAGTGGCGGCGCGCTTGGGCAGCCCCTTGGTAATCGGCATCGGCATCGGCGAACACTTCATCGCATCGGACGTGGCGGCGCTGCTGCCGGTGACGCAGCGTTTCGTGTTTCTGGAGGAAGGCGACATCGCCGACGTGTCGCGCGACGGCTATGTCATTTACGATGCGGCGGGCAAAAAAGTTGAACGCCGCATTCACAAAAGCGAGCTCACGCTCGACTCCGTTGACCGGGGCGAATACCGCCACTACATGATGAAAGAAATCTACGAGCAACCGCGCGCCGTCGCAGATACGCTCGAAGGCCGCATTAGCAATTTTCGAGTACTGGAAGAAGCCTTTGGCCCGGGCGCAGGTAAAATTCTCGACCAAGTGCAGGGCGTGCACATCATCGCCTGCGGCACCAGCTATCACGCCGGCATGATCGGGCGTTATTGGCTGGAAGCGCTTGCCGGCGTACCGTGCAGCGTGGAAGTTGCCAGCGAATTTCGTTATCGCAAGCCGGTAGTGCGTAACAAGTCGCTGATCGTGACTATTTCGCAATCCGGCGAAACCGCCGACACGCTGGCGGGTTTGAAAGAGGCGAAGAAGCTCGGTTATGGCCATTCGCTCGCCATTTGCAACGTGCCGGAAAGCTCCATAGTGCGTGAGTCAGACTTGGTGCTGATGACCCGCGCCGGACCGGAAATCGGCGTCGCCTCGACCAAGGCCTTTACCACCCAGCTCACGACACTGATGTTGTTGGTCATCGTGCTGGGTCGACGTTTCAGCTTGACGCCCGACGGGGAAGACAAGCTGGTGCGCCAGTTGCTGCACGTGCCGCGACAGATCGAAGAAGCGTTGCGCTTGAACGAGCGGATACGCGCCATCTCCGAGCAATTCGCCGACAAACATCACGCGCTGTTTTTGGGGCGCGGTGCGCAATATCCGGTGGCGATGGAGGGTGCACTAAAACTGAAGGAAATTTCTTACATCCATGCTGAAGCTTATCCGGCCGGCGAATTGAAGCATGGCCCGCTCGCCTTGGTGGACGCCAACATGCCCGTCATCGCGGTTGCGCCCAACAACGACCTGCTTGAAAAACTCAAATCCAATCTGCAAGAAGTGCGCGCGCGTGGTGGCAAGTTGATTGTGTTCGCCGACCCGCACGCGAATCTAGCCTCGACCGCCGACGTACAAGTGCTCGAAGTCGCGCCGGTGGACGATGCCGTGGCGCCGATTGTTTACACCGTGCCGTTGCAGTTGCTCGCCTATCACGTTGCGATATTGAAAGGCACCGACGTTGACCAGCCGCGTAACCTGGCAAAGTCGGTAACCGTGGAATAAATCGATCCAAACATCCGTTCTCAGGCTGATACCTCGTTGAAAATACGCGCCCGCTTCAGACTCATACCCTATTGGAAGAGACTCGCTATTGACAGTTCGTTGGTCTGTACTTAGTATTCTCCCCTTTTTCGAAGACGGGCTACGGAGAAGCATGCTCATGAAGACGTTAAGCGCCAAGCCTGCTGAAGTTAAGCGTGACTGGTATGTCGTCGACGCGACGGGTCAGACCCTCGGTCGTTTGGCGACTGAAATTGCACGCCGTTTACGCGGCAAGCACAAAGTAGAATTTACGCCGCACGTGGATACGGGCGACTACATCGTGGTCATCAATGCCGGTAAAGTGACAGTCACCGGCAATAAGGCCGAAGACAAGGTTTACTATAGCCACTCGGAATATCCGGGCGGTCTGAAGTCGATTGTGTTTAAAGATCTGCTCGCGACCAAGCCGGCGCGGGTGATCGAGCTTGCCGTAAAAGGCATGCTGCCGAAAAACCCACTCGGGCGCGCGATGTTTCGCAAGCTCAAGGTGTATGCCGGGGCGGAGCATAAGCATGCGGCGCAGGTCCCCAAAGTTTTAGAAATCAAGTAACGAGATAAATCGATGGCCACAAATCAGCATTACGCCACTGGGCGGCGCAAGAGTTCCACTGCTCGCGTGTTCTTAACCACCGGCAGCGGTGCGATTACCGTCAATGCGCGTCCGATTGATAATTATTTTGGTCGTGAAACCGCGCGGATGTTGGTGCGCCAACCGCTGGTTGCTGTGGATATGGCCGACAAGCTCGACATCGCGGTGACGGTCAGCGGTGGTGGCGATACCGGCCAAGCCGGTGCGATTCGCCACGGCATTGCACGCGCTTTGACGGTGTACGACGAAACCTTGCGTTCGGCATTGCGCAAAGGCGGCTTTCTCACCCGCGATGCGCGCGAAGTGGAACGTAAGAAAGTCGGTTTGCACAAAGCGCGCAAGCGTCCGCAATACTCCAAGCGTTAAAAAATATCTCGATCTCGAACAAAAACGCCGAAGTGCAATGCGCGCTTCGGCGTTTTTGTTTATACCCGCACGCGGTTGCTTGCTGCTCCGAGCATTCTTGATTATTCTTGCTCGCGCTCAAGATTACGCACTGCGCTGCGCCGTAATGAGCGGTAATGATGGGGGATCGTCTAGCGGCAGGACTACGGACTCTGACTCCGTAAACCTAGGTTCGAATCCTAGTCCCCCAGCCAATTTTTTGCATATTCCCTGGCCGCATACAACGGAACGGATGTGAGCGGATGAAAAGCGAACGAGTGAGTTTTCTCAATACGCGCGGTGTCCGCTTGGCGGCGCGTCTCGATCTTCCTTCCCGCCTCACTCCTAAAGCTTGGGTGTTGTTCGCACACTGTTTTACCTGCAGCAAGGAATTTAAAGCAGCGGTCAATATTGGCAAAACGCTGGCGCGGGCGGGATTCGGCGTGTTGCGTTTTGACTTCACCGGGTTGGGTGAGAGCGAAGGCGATTTTTCAGACACCAACCTCACCAGCAATATCGACGACGTCATGTCGGCGGTGCAGTTTTTGGAGGCCAGCTACGCAGCTCCGCAGCTTTTGATCGGCCATTCGTTTGGCGGCATCGCCATACTGAAGGCGGCGCGCAGCGTGCCGTCATCGGTGGCGGTGGTGACAATTGCGACGCCCGCCGATCCCAAGCACGTATTGGAGCACTTTGGCGAAAATCGCACCCGCATTGAGACCGAAGGCGACGCCGAGGTACAAGTGCTCGGGCACCGCGTGCGGATCAAGCGCCAGTTCATCGACGATGTCATGGCGGCCGACGTGCAGGCTGACTTGCGTGACTTGGGTAAAGCGTTGCTGATTCTGCACGCGCCGGGCGATGAGGTGATTGGTATCGACCACGCGGCGCAGTTGTTTGCGCATGCGCGTCACCCCAAGAGTTTTGTGACGCTGGATAGCGCCGATCATTTGCTGTCGGATCGCTTCGACGCGGCCTATGCCGGCACCGTGATCGCGGCGTGGGCGAGCCGTTACCTCATGCCGGTGAATAACCCAGCGCTGGCATCCGGCGGCGATGAAGTAAAACCGTTTTTAACTGCGATTGAATCCACCGCGCTGTCTGCGCAATTTTTGTAATGAGGGAAGAGCCATGAATGCGACCACAACCGACAGTGTGGCGAAGGCCACGAAAGACATCGAGCGCCTGAAGACCGTGCTCAATCACAATCCGGACGACATCGCTGCCGTCGTGAGCCTGGGTAACATTTACTACGATCAGGACGAGGCCGCACAGGCGATTGTGTATTATGCCTACGCGTTAAGCATCAACTCGAATCAGCCGGAAGTTTGGACCGACATGGGCACCATGTATTGGCGCAACGGCGACGTCGCATTTGCCGAACGGGCGTATCGCCAAGTGCTGAAAACGCACCCAGGATTCGGCAACGCGTACATTAACCTTGGGCTGCTGTTGCGCGACGCCAAGCGTAATCTCGCCCAAGCCTGCGCGTTGTGGAAAGAGCTGGTGGAACGCTACCCCGATCACCCGTCGACCGTGCGTGGGCGCGCGTTACTGGCGGAAACCTTCCTACAGCTCGGATAAACCTTTAGTTCAATGTTTCCATCCGAACGGATAGAATCCCCACTCCGCACTTTGCGCAACCGAATCGAATCCCATCCTGATGCAACGCAAAAATAGTTTTAGCCATGAGGAGCTGCTGCAATGTGCTCGGGCGGAGATGTTTGGTCCGGGCAACGCGCAGTTGCCGCTGCCGCCGATGTTGATGTTTGATCGCATTGCGCACATTTCTGAAGAAGGTGGCGGCTACGGCAAAGGGCAAATAATTGCCGAGCTTGACATTAATCCCGAGCTTTGGTTTTTCAAGTGCCACTTCCTGGGTGACCCGGTCATGCCCGGATGCCTCGGGCTTGATGCCATGTGGCAATTGCTGGGGTTTCATTTGGCTTGGCTTGGTGGTTCTGGGCATGGTCGCGCGTTGGGCGCCGGTGAAGTAAGATTTTCCGGACAAGTGATGCCGACGAATCGGCTGGTGACTTATCGGGTCGAAATCAAGCGTGTCATCATGCGCCGGCTTTGTATGGGTATTGCGGACGCCGTCATCCTGGTTGATGGCGCCGAAATATATAGCGCTAAAGATTTACGCGCGGGCCTGTTCATTACGACAGACAATCTGGAAGGATAAGCGACGTGAGACGTGTAGTTGTTACCGGTATCGGCATAGTGTCCAGCATCGGCGTCAACCAGCGCGAGGTGAGCGAGTCGTTGCGCGCCGGGCGCTCCGGAATAGCATTCAGCCAGGAATACGCCGACCTCGGTTTCCGCAGCCATGTATGCGGTCCGATTCGCCTGAATCCCGATGAACTGATTGACCGAAAAATACGCCGCTTCATGGGCGACGGCCCGGCGTATAACTACATCGCTATGCAAGAGGCGTTGGCTGACTCGGGGTTGGAAGAGAAAGACATTTCGCATCCACGCACCGGTTTAATTATGGGCTCGGGTGGGGCGTCCCACGCCAATGTAACGGAGGCGGTGGATGCGTTTCGCGCCAAGGGCGTGCGCCGGGTTGGGCCCTACATGGTTCCTCGGACCATGGCGAATACCAACTCCGCGTGTTTGGCCACGCCTTTTAAAATCAAAGGGGTGAGCTACTCCATCAGCTCCGCGTGCTCCACAAGTGCGCATTGCATAGGCAATGGTGCCGAGCTGATTCAGATGGGCAAGCAAGACATTGTGTTCGCAGGCGGCGGTGAAGAAGTGCACTGGGCGAATGCATTGATGTTCGATGCGATGGGTGCCTTGTCATCAAAGTATAACAGCGCGCCGCAAACCGCCTCGCGCGCTTACGACGCGCGCCGCGACGGTTTTGTTATTTCCGGCGGCGGCGGTGTATTGGTGCTTGAGGAATTGGAACACGCCAAGGCGCGTGGCGCCAAGATCATCGCCGAGTTGGTGGGCTATGGTGCGACGTCCGACGGTTTTGACATGGTGCAGCCCTCCGGTGAGGGCGCGATACGCTGCATGAAGCAAGCTTTGGAAAACGTGCGTGGTCCGGTGGATTACATCAACGCGCACGGCACCAGCACGCCAGTGGGTGACATCCGCGAGCTGGACGCAGTGCGCGAAGTTTTCGGTCCAGCAATCCCGCCGATCAGTTCCACCAAATCACTGTCGGGACATGGGCTGGGTGCAGCGGGTGTGCATGAAGTGATTTACTCACTGTTGATGATGCAAGGGGGCTTCATCGCAGCGTCCGCCAATATTGAGCAGCTCGATCCGGGCGCTGAAGGTATCCCCGTAGTACGCGAGTTGCGCACCGGCGTGCAACTGAACACCGTGCTCAGCAATAGCTTTGGTTTCGGGGGCACCAACGCTGCACTGGCCTTCCAGCGCTACTCGGCATAGAAGCTGTCTGAAAGCTTCAGTACGCCGCGCTAACCTTGGTTTTAATTGACCCACGTAAGCGGACGATCTGGGCCTCAGCATCCGCGCGCGAGATCGCCATCAACTCATCCAGTTCAGGCACATTCAACAGCGCGTGCGGTTTTAAATTGTTGATGTTCTTTTTCACGAATGCATCCGGGTTCTTGCGGTATAACGCCCACATCATTTGCGCAATAGTGACGCGCTCCGACGGTAATAACTGCTCCGCCACGTCCGCCAGCGTATGCGCGGGCTTAGTCGGGCCGAATGCGTACACGCGCGGCCGGTCGGGAATGAGCGGCGTGGCAGACCGCTTGGGTCGCGTTGCATTCAACTGGTCGAGATTAATGACGGATTGGCGCGTCGCTTTTGAAGTACTCACCGACACGACATCTTCATTTGCGTAGCTGCGCGCTGAAGAAGAAGCAGTGCCCGCACCTACGATGGCCACCACCGCGCGGATTTCGGCGTCTGCAGAGCTTGGTTTTGCAGCGACTGCGGGCGATGACTTCGTCGAGGATTTTGCCGTCAAGCCAACTTTCTTTGGCCCCTTGGTATTGTTGTTAGGAGCGACGCTCGGTATAGCGTCTTCGGTCGTTGGTTTCGAAGCGATTGCAGGTGATGACTTCGCCGAGGATTTTGCCGCCAACGCGATTGCCTTGGGTTCCTTGGTATCGTTGTTGTTAGAAGAGTCTTCCAACGCGGTGTCTTCAACGCTTGGTTTCGGTGCTGCTGCCGGCAATGACTCTATGGAGGACGTTGCCGCCAACGCCGATTCCTTGGGTTCCTTCGTCTCGTTACTGTTAGGAGAGGCTCCCAACACACTGCGCGGTGTAGTACTTGCGTGTTTGGTGCTGCGCGCGGTGCGCACGGCGCCGGTGCTTGACGACACTCCGTCAGTACGTTTTGAGACACCGAAATCTGCGCAACCGGATAACAAAATGACGGCGTTTACGCCTATGGCTAAGATGAATATCGATTTGAACATGGGACACCCCGCTGGTCATACGAACGATTCCTTGACATAAATGGTAGCAGAGGGCGATAGGGAAGTGTAATCAGCGTCACATTTTTGTATCGGTGTTTCTTAAGGGCGCAGGCCCGTTACCAGTAATAAACGAGCACCACGCAGCCAAAAACAACGCGATAAATAGCGAATACGGTGAAATTGTGCCGCGCAACATAAGCCACAAACAATTTGACGACCACCAATGCGGTAACAAACGCGGTGACGAAGCCGACCGCCAGCATTGCGAAATCTTCGGGGCGAAATAGCGCCCAATTTTTGTACAAGTCATAAACCGTTGCCGCCAGCATGGTCGGCATGGCGAGAAAAAATGAAAACTCGGTTGCGGTGGTGCGCGACAGGCCGGTGAGTAGTCCGCCCATGATGGTTGAACCCGAGCGCGACACCCCTGGAAACATAGCCAGCGTCTGCGCGAAACCGACCTTGAGCGCATCGGTTAAGGTCATGTCGTCCACGCTGGTTACGCGCTGTTTCAGCTTCATGCGTTCAATGATCAGAATCACGATGCCACCGACGATCAACGCGGCAGCCACCGTGAACGGGTTGAACAAGTGTTCCTTAATGTATTTATGCAGTAACAAGCCGAATACGGCGGCGGGCAGGAAGGCGACGAACAGGTTCAGCACAAAACGCTGCGCACGCAGCTCACCCAAGCCTGTGGCAACGGCTATCAATTTGTGCCGGTAGAGCCACACCACGCCGAGCACTGAGCCGAGCTGAATAAAAATTTCAAAGGTCTTAGCTTGCTCGCTGGTGAATTTCAACAAGTCACCGACAATGATGAGATGCCCAGTCGAAGAGACCGGCAGGAATTCCGTAAGACCTTCGACGATGCCCAATAAAATGGCTTCAAACAGCAACAACTCACCCATGACGTGCTCCGTTCTGAATTAAAAGCGCGCCATTATAGCCAAGCGTCGGTTACAAAACAGAGGCATTGTCGTGCGCGACGCTGATGATGGTGGTGAGGCGATGTTCCTTGCCGGCGGCAACGCTGACGCTATCGTCGAGCGCATTGGCGGTTTCGACACACAGCATGGAGCGAAAGCCGGTGTCGCCCAGGTCGCCGAGCTTCAGTGCTTTCTCGTTCCACGGGTTCCACACTACGGTGGAGCGGCTACCGGTTTTCGCAACGTGGATACGGCGGCGCAAGCCGGGATCGTGAATTACGCATTCTGCGGTGGTGTTCAAATACACGCGGTCGGTTTCGCCGTGGAAGGTAATAGCTTGTTGCTGTAGCGCAGAGGCGCCGCCGGCAACCTTGTCGACATAGGTGCAACCGTGCAGGCCGGATACACGCACCGACTCGATGTCGCCGACCCGAAAATAAGTATGCAGCGCTTCGCTGATTTGAATTGCGTGCGCGGACTCGTTGTAGGTGACCAGTTCCACCGTCAAGGTTGGCCCAACGCTGACATGCAATTGCAGGCGCGTGTCGTGCGGCCACAGTGTTTTGTGTTCCGGCGCAGGCGTAAGTTCCAGCACCACGCGGGTTGCGCCATCATTCAACGCGCTGGTTTCGACGATACCCCACAGCGAACCGCGCGCGAAGCCATGGGCCGGTTTTTGTGCGTCACTTGCATGCGGGCCGAACCAGGGCCAGCACACCGGTATGCCGCCGCGCACCGACTTGCCGCCGATATAACGCGCCGCCGGGCTTAGATACAGTACGGGTTCGTGCTTGATCGGCTGAAATGTCAAAACCTGCGCGCCCTGCAAGCACAGCGTCGCACGGGCATGCAAGTTATTGATCTCGGCGAGCACGAACGCGCTTGGGCCGGTGGAAAAATGCAGGTGATTGGGGATGCCGAAGCGGCGATTGAGGCTGTCGACTTCATCTGAATTCATGGTTCCTCCCGGTAGGCTGCGGCGTGGTTTTCGCGTTGAGCGCAGCATACAGCGGAACGGTATTGAAGCAAAACGGTGGTGTTACTTGCGCACGCTCAACGCCATGCGTGCCTGTGAGACCAGTTGCACGAAACCGCGAAATAATTCCGGCGTGATCTGCGCTTTGTTCAGCGCGGTGTCGGCGTAAAAAAAACCGATGCTCTTGTCGCCCAGTTTCAGCGCGGTGACGACAAAGGTTTCTGCGCCGGTGGCGGTGACAAAATCTGTTTTTAACAAGCTGCGCCAATGCTCGTCGTGCGCGTTTTTGACCAGCACTTCCTCGCCCTTGAGCAGCACGCGGGAAAACAAATCGGTTTTGGCGTCGACGTCTGCGGAGAAATATTTTTTTAGCGCCTCTGCGTGCGTGCCCACCGCAAAGCGCGCCTTGTAGCGACTGCGGTCAGGCGTCATTAAACACAGCATGGCGTGATCAAAGCCCACGCCGCGATGAATGCCTTCCAGAACTTTTCCGAAGATGGCGTTGATGTCGGTTTTCTGCGTGATCATCATGGTGATGTCGTGCAGCACATTGAGGAAGGCGCCCGAGTCGCCACGCGCTGCGCCGGCCTGCGCCGGTTTGGCAGGTGTAAGCGGCGCTGCGTTGTTGCTGGCAGTTGCAGTTACGCTACCGCTACCGGTGTTGCGCTTGATCTGTGGCGCAACTTCTTGCGCCACAGTCTCGCCGCTTGCCGCGCTGATCAGGTAGGCTAAATTGCGCACGGTTTTATTCCGCGCATCTTCATCGCTGCCGACCAATTTAGGTTTGAGCATTTTTTTATCCAAACCGTATTGTTCCGCCAGATCGCACGACATTTTAAATGACGTGCTCAGGCACTCCGTGAGCGCGTCACCACGCAAGCCGGAAACCTCCTGCAAATCGAGCAACAGTTTCTGGTAGTCAAGCTCTGGATTGGTGTCGGGCGTGTACAGGCTGTCCATCACTTGCGCACTGAAGCTGGCCAGTGCGCAATTCAGTTCCTGGCTGTTGCGCACCGGCCCCTTGGCCGACTTGGAAAAACTCGCCACGGTTTGCGTGACTGGTCCGGGGAATTCCCATTTACGCAGCAGTTCTTGCGCGAGCTGTTTCATGCTGGTACCCAGCACGCTAATTTGGGCTTTCTCCCAAGAGCATTTTCCCTCTGCAACCAGGGCGGTCATTTTCAAATATTCATCCGGCAACGTCACCGCCACGATAATTTCGCCCATGTTGTGCAGCAGGCCGCAGGTGTAGGTTTCTTCCGGGTCTTTGACATTGGCTTTAAACGCAATCTCGCGCACGAATCCAGCCGATAAATATGACTTTACCAGCAACGCATTCATGTTGATCTGCGGATGTTGATACTGAAAGCTGTCGATCAGTTTCAGCGCCAGCGTAATGCTGCGCACCGTGTCGAAACCCAGCATCACCACCGCGCGCGACGCAATTCCCACCTTGCTGTTACCGCGCGCGTAATAGGGCGAGTTTGCAACGCGCAGCAATTTGGTAGTGAGGTTGGCGTCCTTGGTGATTTCAGTGGCGAGCTCCGTGACTTCGGTTTCTTCACTGGAACTCATCATGCGAATGCGATTGACGCTGGCACTGAACACCGGCAAATCGCCGATCTTGTCCATGCGCGCCAGAATTTTTTCGAGCGTCATCTGCTGCGCCGTCAGGCGTGTGTCATTGGGCGTGACTACAGGCATTGCGATCTCAAGCTAATTCCGCACGCCTCGTCGCGAAGCGCGGCGGTGAAAGAATTCCGGGAGCCTGCACTCTGTTACGACAGCGTGCGGGCATTCTTTAAAAACAAAAAATAGTCGCAATCGACCCGCATAATTTTTATTGCTTCGCCCAGTGCATAACCACGGGCGTATCCATTTTATGCAGTATGTGCAAAGGCATGACATTTATTGGTTGTGATTGAATAGAGCAAGTTTGAGCAAGCCGAATGATGTCGAGCTGATGTCATAATATTGAAACGAAACTGTCACTTGACGTATTCAAATGTGCCAGCTAGTCTTCAATGCAGACGCTCAATCAAGAGAACAAAAAAAGTGAGAGCGTCGATCAGGCTTAAAAAATTACATTCATGGAATATCGTGCAGGAGGGAGCGGTGACTACTCACGGGGATGTCAGCGGTAACGTCTTCAGTATCCGGCTTGCGGATATTTCTGTCTTGCTTCGGCACTACTTCCTAGATTTCTATCTGCTGTTCACAGGTTTTGCGCGTCAGCATTGCGATGCGTTGGTGAGTGGCATGATCGCGTCTGTGTCGTGGAATTGTTTTGCAGCATGGATGCGAAAGATTTCATTTTTCATGAAAAATATAAGTGCTGCCAATAGCTGGACCGACTTTATAGACTTGGGCAAGCGGCGTTTTGATAGTTCACTTCGCCGTTGGCTTGGGGTTCCCGCATTACGAGTTGCAATGAGCTGTGTAGTGCTGATAGCTACACTTACAGCAGTCCATCCAATTTACGCGAGCGAAGTCACAAGTCCCGTCGAGTATCAATATGACTTAAATACAGGAAAGACGGTTGTAAATTCGACAAATAAAGACGATTCCTCTGCGGTGGATACGGTAGTCAGTAGTACTTATCCCGCGAAAGACATTGATATCAGCGGAGGCTCGTTTTCGGGATGCCCGGGTGACGGAACCCCCATCGAATACTTTTCTTATGCCACGGGAGCGGTGCGTACTCGCGGCCCGTGGGTGTTTGACGGGAGTAAGGCGTGGAATCAGTCGTTGGCGGTTGATAAAGCCTGTCAAAGAAAAAAATGCCCGTTGGGAACGAATACTGCACTATGCCCGGCAATTCAATACAACCCGACCGCTACACAACAGGCGGTCTGTCCTGCGAACTATTATTTTGACGTAGGCCGCCTTATCTGCGCAGACCAAATTCCCGCCTTTAGCGGCTTCCCCATCGCTCTAGGCAAGGCCAAGCAAGGTGCCAGTTATAGCGTCTCGTTTACGGTAACCGATCCAGATGTGCCGTCGAAGGGCGACGCAATTACCTGGATTTTTTCAGGTGCGCCATCTTGGCTTACCGGTTCGAGTATTGGTACTACGATCAATATCAGTGCAGCCACTATTCCCGACAGCGAAACCCGAACCTCGTATTCCATCACTGCGACAGCCCGTGACATGGCGGGTCAAAGCGCATCACAGGTATTCGACTTTACCGTCTACTTAAAACCCAAGCTGTCCGGTACTCCGCCCACGGAGGTTGCTGCGGGTGCAGTTTTCCCAGTCTTTACTCCTACCAAGTCCGACCCCAACAACGACATTGTTTCGTTCAGCATTTCAGGCAATCCATCTTGGCTAACGGTTAATAGCGCCACCGGCAGCATTACCGGTCAGGCACCCTTGTCGGACGCCGGAAAGTCCTACACCGTTACGCTTACCGCAACCGATGCGGAGAGCTTAACCGGCACGCTTGCATTTACTTTTACGGTGGTAAACAAACCACCAGTCGCAGTCATCAGCAGCCCCTCAAGTGATGTGCAAAAGAATGTTGATGCAGCGGCCTTCGATGCTTCGTTATCTTCAGACCCCAATGTTGGCGACACGCTGACCTATGCGTGGAATTTTGGGGACGGCCAGACAGCAAGCGGAATAACCGCGTCACACCCCTACGTTACCGCAGGTGTCCATACAGTCACGCTCACCGTGACCGATGCTGCGGGAGCAACGATATAGCGCAACCACCCTGGTGAGGGTGGTTGACTACCCGGTTGGGCTGAATCTCGGACTTAACGGCGACTGCAACGGCTCCAATCCGATCAACGGCGCCACCGGTAACAAGTACCAGGCCGAGACCGATTATGTTGGCGTGGGCGCATTCCCGTTGGTGATTCATCGCCACTACAACAGCAAGGCGATGGCGAGCGCACTGCTCGGTTTCAACTGGCGCGGTAACTATGACCGCTCGATCACGCTCGATACTGCGCGCACGCCGAACATCGCGCGCGCGTTCC
Organism: Gammaproteobacteria bacterium; assembly: GCA_031363085.1. GTDB lineage: Bacteria > Pseudomonadota > Gammaproteobacteria > SG8-11 > SG8-11 > UBA6921. The sequence goes on along the minus strand of JANLTU010000227.1, from coordinate 3,038 downwards.
GTGATGACGGTAGCGTCATCACGTATCAGTCCATCGGTGGCGTATGGCAAGCGCCCCCCATCATCACCGATCTGCTGGTTCAAACGGCAAGCGGCTGGACCTTCACGCGCAGCGATGATTCGGTCGAGACCTACAACGCGACCGGGCAGCTCACGCAAATCACCTTGCGCGGTGGCTTGAGCCAGTCGCTTGCGTACGTGTCGGGCCAGCTTGATACCGTGAGCGATAATTTTGGCCGCAGCCTCAAGTATGCCTACAGCAACAACCGCGTTGCGTCGATCACGCTGCGTGCGACTGGGTTTGCCGACACCTTGCTGGTCAGTTATTTCTACGACGCCAACGGCAATTTGGAGTTCGCAAAATATCCGAGCACGCCCACCGAAGCGGTGCGGCAGTATCACTACAAACCCGACCCCAAGTTCCGGCACCTGCTGGAAGGCATTACCGACGAGAACAACAAGCGTTTCGCCACCTTTGGTTACGATGCGAACGGCAACGCCACGTCGAGCGAGCACGCGGGCGGCGCAAATAAAGTCACGTTTGATTACACGGCGAACACCACCGGCACCGGCAGCACCGTAATTACGGATGCAAAAAAACAGGCGCGCACTTACACCTATACCAACGCAAGCTTGCAGGGCAAATTGAAGTTAAAAGACATCGCCGGGCCGGTGTGCAACGTGTGCGGTGGCTTGAGCGCCAACAATGCTTACGACGCCAACGGCTTTATCGACACAGTGACCGATTTCAACGGCGTCGTCACCGACTACACCTTCAATGCACGCGGGCTCGAAGAGCAGCGCATCGACGCATTGGGCACGCCGAATGCGCGCACGGTGCAAACTCAATGGCACGCGCAGTACCGTGTTCCCACCTGCATCATCGAGCCGCAACGCAGCATCAAGCTGGATTATTTCAGCAACGGTCTGCTGCAAACGCGCACCGAAATCGACACCAGCACCTTGGCCGCGACTGCGGATAAAACCTGTGCCACCGTTGCGGCAAACGCCGCATTGAAGAAGCGCGCATGGAACTACACCTACTACGCCAGCGGATTGCTTGATAGCGTCGACGGCCCGCGCACCGATGTTGCCGACGTTACGAAGTACATCTATTACGCCGACGGTAACTTGCAGGAAATACGCAACCCGCTGTATCCCGCGCATCCGGCAACCGTGTTTTCCGAGTACGACATCAACGGCCGTCCGCATCGTATCGTCGATGGCAACGGCCTGGTAACGAAGCTTACTTATGACTTGCGCGGGCGTGTCGACACCGTGAGCGTCGGCAGCGATGCCGGTGGATTTGAAGTGACGGATTACGACTTTTACGAAGCAGGCATGCTCAAGAAAGTCACCATGCCGTCGGGCGCGTTTTTGCAGTACGAGTACGACGCGGCGCAACGCCTCACCGACACGTACGACCAGCTCGGCAACCTCACCCACTACAAACTTGACACGCTGGGCAATGTTGAACGCCGGGAAGTGCGCAACTATGTCACCCTCGGCGTGCCCACGTCCGGCGATCTGCGCCGTTTGCAAACGGCGGTGTACAACAGCAACAACCGGTTGGAACGGCTCATCGGTGCGGGCAGTCCCCAACAGGTTACCCAATTCATCAATCCGCAGGGCAACGTCGAGGGCTACGACGCCAACGGCAACCTCACGCACGTGCAAGATCCGCAAAGTCGCCATACGCAATACAGCTACGACAAGCTTGATCGCGTGGAAACAATCACCGACGCAAAATTGGGCGTGACGAAATACAGCTACGACGCCAACAACCGAGTCAGGACCGTCACCGACCCGAACACTCACGACACCCGCTACGACTACGACGGCCTGGGCAACCTTATCAAGCTCACCAGCCCCGACAGCGGCGTGACGAATTACACCGTGTACGACGACGCGGGCAATCTGAAAGAGATGGCCGACGCACGCGGCAAAAAAACCACGTATCAATACGACGCGCTCAATCGCATTGATCTGGTCACCTACAACGACGCCTCGACGGCCGACTATGTCTACGACCAGGGTGCGAATGCGCTGGGCCGCTTGAGTTCGATCACCGACAGCAGCGGCACCGTCAGCTACGACTACGATCTACTGGGGCGCGTGCGCAAGAAAACCCAGACCGCCGGCGGAGTAAGTCTGGCAATCGAGTACAGCTACGACGCGCAGAGCAAGCTCGACAAGATCAAGTACCCATCGGGTAAAGAGCTCCAGTACGGCTACGCGAACGCACGCGTCGAGAACCTGAAAATTGTCGGCGACAGCGCACCCCTGATGCGCGGCATGGTTTACGAACCGTTTGGTCCGCTCAGTTCGTGGACCTGGGGCAACAATGCGTACGTGCTGCAAAGTTACAACCTCGATGGGCAAATGGAACGTTATTCCATGCCCAGCGACCGCCGGCAACTGACCTATTATCTGGCCGGCAACGTCGCAACCCTCAAGAACCCGAGCAGCCCGGCGGTAGACCAAAGCTTCAACTACGACGAGCTGTATCGGCTGAACTCGCAGACCGGTCCGGCAGGTCAATTCGGCTACGCCCACGACGCCAACAGCAACCGCACCTCGGTCACCGTCGGTGGGCAACTGCAAGCCAACACGGTCGCGCCCACCAGCAACCGGCTGGACAACGTCGCGGGTAAAGCCTACGGCTACGACAGCGCCGGCAACCTCACCGGCGACGGCACGTTCACCTACAATTACGATGATCGCGGCCGCCTCACGAAAATTGTCAAAACCCTGGACAACAGCAACGTCGCAAGCTACGCCATCAACGCGCTCGGCCAGCGCGTCACCAAAACGCTGTTCCAGTCCGCCGGTATCCAACCCGGCGACGCCGACGGCAACGGCACGATCAACGTGAATGATTTCACCGTGGCGACGGATGCCATCGCCGGCAAGGCGGTGGCCCCCGGCAATGCCGACTGCAACCAGGACGCACGCCTGACGGTCGTCGACCTGGTGTGCATCAACAACCTGCTGAAAAATGGCAACACCCGCACCAGCGTGTACCTGTACGACGAAGCC
>JANLTU010000218.1:0-4979 GCA_031363085.1 Gammaproteobacteria bacterium | reverse complement strand
ATCAACATCTAGCACTTCAGCAGACTGAAGCGGCTGCTTTCGACCCTAAGCAGCCATTCAACACATCAGCAAAACAATGTCCGATTCGTGTTGTAAGGCAACATTTGATTTTACATCGCCTTGAAGGATCGCGCGACGAACACAAAGTTACGCAAATCACTTACGTCCGACGGGCCCGGCATTGCGTCGATAATCCGAAAGGTCAATATCAATTGCAGATATTGTATCTTCGTCGTTAAGAGCCACAGTCCACGTTCATGGGTCGCGTAACAATTTGCGATTAGACTACAGTATCGGGTACTCAGAACGGACAGTTTCTTGTGCTTAAACTAGCGCGGCGTGCGACATTGCGGCAACTGCAGGTGTTTGAGGCAATCGGCCGCTTAAAGAATTTTACGCGTACGGCGGAGGAATTGTTTCTCACCCAATCGACGGTGTCGACGCAAGTCAAAAACCTCGCTGAAATCGTCGGTATGCCGCTGGTCGAATATGTCGGCAAACAGGTGCGACTCACCGAAGCCGGCAAGCATCTGTACAGCGCCTGCCAGGACGTGTTCCGTGCTTTGGACAACGTGGACGTGGCCGCCGCGAACTTACGCGGGCTTAAAATCGGAGCCCTGAGCGTAGCCGCGATCACTACCGCGAAATACTTTATTCCAGAAGTGCTGGGGCGTTTCGCGCAGCGCAATCCAGGCATCGATATCTCGCTGCAAATATTGAATCGGGAACATGTGCTGCAGCGCCTGATGAATAACGAAGACGATGTTTACATTCTGGGACACGATCCACCGGCCAACCTGGAAATCCTGGCGGAGGCGTTTGCACCCAATCCTCTTTACGTGATGGCATGTCGTGACCATCCCTTGGCAAAATCGCAGCGCCGCTTGAGCTTGAAGGAAGTGGCGGAACAGCCGCTGATTCTGCGGGAACCGGGCTCCGGTATTCGCGCGGCGACGGAAAAACTATTTGCTGCGGCGGGCTTGCGCCCCAAAGTGCGCTTGGTCTTGAGCAGCAACGAGGCGATCAAACACGCACTCATCGGCCAACTGGGCATCTCGGTGTTGTCGCTCCACACGATCTTGCTGGAAGGTGCGCATGGACCGATCGCGGTGCTGGATGTGGAGCGGTTTCCAATCCAGAGAAAGTGGAATGTCGTGCGCCCGAAGGGCAAGGAACCGTCGATCGTCGCGCAGGCGTTCCTCGACTTTCTGCGCGAGGAGGGGAAGCGCCTGACGCAAATGCTCACCGAACTCACCGCGACCCTGGATCAATCGAAACCCAACAAGCGGCGGCGCGGATAATCCTTTCGGCGCATGCCGGACTCCTCTCGCACGCCCCCTCATGTATTGATCCTTCTCAATATAAAACTGCGTTACATTCAATTGGACTCAATGTCATTCCGCGCCCAGGATTAACTTCAACGAGGTGTTGATAGCAACGCCTCAACTCACTGGAGGGCACGGTCATGAAAACTACGCGTTACAGCACAACCCAACCGTCACCGGAGAAATTAACCACGCTCGAACGCACCGCACGAACCCTGATCGGTATCGCGCTGATAAGCAGTGTATTCGTCGCACAGGGTCCGCTGGATTGGGCCGTGGTGTTGCCGCTCCTCGCCACCTACCCGCTACTCACCGGCGTGATGGGTATGGAGCCGATGCGGGTGTTTCTGGAGCGCGGCTCGGTTACCTATCGCACGGTCCAACTGACCGTGGGTGGAGCCTTGGTCGGAAGCGTATTCGCAGCCAGTCACTTTGCGGCGGTTCCGATGGCGGAATTGATGATTCTGCCGCTGATGGGCATCTACTATTTGCTCGCCGGACTGCTGGGTCAGTCACCGCTCGCGTCAGTGGACGAGGCAATGCACAACGAGCCCCTGCTGCCTGCCGTCGTAAAGAAGGTTACGACACGACGCCACGCCGGTCCGTCGATTCGCCACCGCGCTCACGTCGTTTGATTCGCGCAGGCATTCACGACAAGTCCGAGTGGGCAGTGGCGGCTGCCCACTCTGTTGTTTGCACATGGCGTTCGAGACCCATCTAATGCCCCAGCAATAATTGGAGCAGCAGCTCATTGTTACCGTACCTAGAAAAATTCGAGCGAATCATCACCCGTGTCCTGCTCATCATGATGGCGGGCGTGGTGCTGCTTTCCACCATCGAGTTGGCATGGCTGATCGGCAAGGACATACTGTCCCCGCCGTTATTCCTGCTGGACCTCGACGAGTTGCTGGAGCTGTTCGGGCAGTTCCTGCTGGTGCTGATCGGGATTGAATTGCTGCACACAATGAAGATCTACATTGTGGAGCAGGCCATCCACCTCGAAGCGATGCTCGTTGTGGCGTTGATTGCGATCGCCCGAAAAATCATACTTCTGGAGCCGAAAGAGTTGCCCGAGGGATCACTGCTGGGCATTGGCGTTATGGTGCTTGCGCTCACCCTCGGCTACTACCTGGTGCGGCGTAGTCGCTGGGAAAAACTCGATCCAGATTCGGAGCGCAAGAAATGATGATTGAATCCATTGGCACCCCGGTGCTCTATCTCGGATTTACGCTGCTGGTCGTCGTCTTGCTGGCGGTGGACTTTTTCGTGCTCAAGACTCAGGGCGCCCACCGGGTAAGCGTGAAGGAGGCGGCCGGGTGGTCGGTGGTATGGATCGCCATCTCGCTCGCCTTCTGTGCTTGGTTCTGGTGGTACCTCGACGGACTCTTCGGGCGGGAACTGGCCAATGAAAAGGCGCTGGAATACCTCAGCGGCTATCTGATCGAGAAGTCGCTCGCCGTGGACAACGTCTTCGTGTGGATTACCCTCTTCAGTTTTTTCGCGGTGCCCGTAGCGTTCCAGAAGCGAGTGTTGCTCTACGGTGTGCTCGGCGCCATCGTCATGCGCGCGGTGCTCATTTATGTCGGCGCGCTGCTGCTCGCCCAGTTCCACTGGATTCTCTATGTCTTTGGCCTGTTCCTCTTGCTCACCGGCATCAAGATGCTGGTGTTCTCCACGCACCAGCCCGACCTAGAAAAAAACCCGATCCTGCGCTGGATGCGCGGCCACATGAAGATCACCAATGAGTACCATGGGGCGAAGTTCTTTATGTTCAAAGAGGGGGTACGTTACGCCACGCCGATGTTCGTGGTGCTGGTGGAAGTGACTGATCTCATCTTCGCGGTCGACTCGATCCCCGCGATCTTCGCCGTGACCGGCGACCCATTCATCGTCTTCACCTCCAACATCTTCGCCATTCTGGGACTGCGGGCGATGTATTTTCTGCTCGCCGATATGGCGGAGCGCTTTCATCTTCTCAAATATGGGTTGGCGGTGATTCTGATGTTCATCGGGGTCAAAATGCTGCTGCTCGACGTCTACAAAATCCCCACAGGGACCGCCCTGGGAATCGTCGGGTTGATCTTGTTGCTGTCGGTGGCGGCAAGCCTCGTCACATCCCGCCGCCCCGACTCAAAGGCAGAACGTGGGCACTGACCAACAAAGGACCTATCTCTCTGAAGAAGCAAGATTGCTGAGCGGATTTGGCATGGGCCCAACCACGCGATGAGATTGAAGAATAACCAATCATTCTAAAAATTGCCTCTTAACAAAACTCAGCCAAAGTTTTATGTTGTGCTGTATGAACAACCGGTTAGGCGTGGTGCGATGAAAAAGGAAGCGATGAGTTTTTTGCAGTGGCAACGGTGCTTTGGTAAAGAAGACGCGTACCAAGCGTATTTGTTCAAGGAACGCTGGCCGCAGGGCGTCCAATGCTCGGCCTGCGGCCACGGTCACGCGCACCGTTTGCCCAGCCGAGGACTGTACCAGTGCAGTGGATGCCATAAGCAACACGGCGATGGAGGCGGTGAACCACGTGAATCGCGAGACGATCCGAGACTTTGCAAAGCGCCGCTTGAACGCGGGTGAAACCGTGGTGACCGATGGCTTGGCCGCGCTGAAATGTCTGAATGAACACCACTGCCACCTCCCTCAAAACACGCCCCCTGAAAAAGCCCATGAATGTCTGCCTTGGGTGCATCTCGTCATCAGCAACTTCAAGCGCTTCATTCTCGGCACCTTTCACGGCGTGTCCGGAAAATACTTGCAGGAATACCTCAACGAATTCTGTTACCGATTCAACCGCCGACACTGTGAATCCGAACTCCCGGCTCGACTGCTCGGCGTTTGTGCAACCCATTTACCCGTTAAATTCGGCTGAGTTTTGTTAAGAGGCAATAAATTCATTGACTATACGTTAGTGCTCACCTTCGATTTGATAAACATTCGGGTGATGCACACGATATGGCACATGTAACGAGACTATGGGCTTGCACTAATTGCCTTAAGTCATCCTTGGAAGGATACAACAAAAATGCAATTGCTCAAGCCTGACCTGACTGTCCTTGATCCCGGCGGCGAAGATCAGGTGTATCTCGGCATTGGCGCTGCGTATTGACTATCTATCAACATCTAGCACTTCAGCAGCCTGAAGCGGCTGCTTTCGACCCTAAGCAGCCATTCAACACATCAGCAAAACAATGTCCGGTTCGTGTTGTAAGGCAACATTTGATTTTAAATCGCCCTGAAGGATCGCGTGACGAACACAAAGCTGCGCAAATCACTTACGTCCGACTGATCCGGCATTGCGTCGATAATCCGAAAGGTCAATATCAATTGCAGTATTGTATCTTCGTTGTAAGAGCCTCAGTCCATGTTCATAGAGTCGCGTAACAATTTGCGATTAGACTACGGTATCGGGCACTCAGATACGGACGGTTTCTTGTGCTTAAACTAGCGCGGCGTGCGACATTGCGGCAACTGCAGGTGTTTGAGGCAATCGGCCGCTTAAAGAATTTTACGCGTACGGCGGAGGAATTGTTTCTCACCCAATCGAAGGTGTCGACGCAAGTCAAAAAGCTCGCTGAAATCGTCGGTTTGCCGCTGTTCGAATATGTCGGGAAACTGGTGCGACTCACCGAAGCCGGCAAGCATCTG
>JANLTU010000129.1:0-1786 GCA_031363085.1 Gammaproteobacteria bacterium | reverse complement strand
CACGGGTCACCGTCGCGAATGATCGGTTTACCGCCCACGCGGACCGTGCCCGACCCTTTGACCGGCTTGACTTCGCCGCCCACCGTGCCGGATTTTACGCCCTTGGCGCTGCCGGGCGCATCGCCCTTACAACGGGATTGCGTGCTTTGGTCGAGCACGTACGCGGGGTCGCCGTTGAACTTGACCGTGGGCACCACCCCGGCGCTGCTGCCCAGGTCTTGCGTCACCGGATACGGCAGCGGTGGCGTGCTGTTGCCCACCGGGGTTTTGTTGAAGCTCGGGGCGGTGGAGACGGCTTTGAACTTCGCGTTCTTGCGCGCGCCGAATTTGTTAGCCATTTCCCGCCCCCGGCTTCAGGTTCATCCGCGCTTCAAGCCTCTGCACGGGAGGCTCCATCGGCAGGGTGGCGCGCCACACGCACGCGACGTGCTGAGCCTCGGTGTCGATCACGAGTGTATCCAGCTCGGCGGGCAGTTCGCCGATCATGCCGTCTTCAAACCGCACCAGCACGAAGGGCAGCGCGCCGGGCAACGTGAGCGTCAATACGGTATTTCCCACAGCATCACACTTCGCACCCGCTGCAGCGGGCGCGCACAGGTTGGTCAGCTCGATGACTTCATCGCCGTGCAAGAAGTCGCATTGTTGATCCGGCGGCGCCGCGTTCCACACCCCGAAGTCGAAGTCATCCGGCAGGGGTTTGTTATTTTCGATGAACGCGGCGTCGATTGTGCCGCCCAGTTTGCGCCGCGCCGGATGACTCTTGGGCCGTACGCCCAAGCCCTGTGGCGTGTAGTGTTTGCCGAATTCCGCAATCGGGTCGTTGGGGTCCTCGATCTGCGGCGCGGCGATGCGCTTGAGTTTGAGCGCGTCGCGATACCACGCTTCGCTGTAGCCCTGGCCCAGCGGATTCTCTTCGCACACCGGATGCGCCAGCGGCGCTGCCGGATGATCAGGGTGCTGCGCCTGTTGTGCGGGCGTTAAGCGGAACTCGGGTTTAACGCGCGCGGCGAAGCTGGTGATCGGGTCGGGAACGCGCAGTTTCCAGCGGAACTCGCAACGCACTTTCCTTTGCGTTGCTTGGCTTTGGTGAGAACAGAATTTATATTGACTGTAGAAATTCCGCCGTTTTTTTCTTCGCTCTTTGCAGATCACCATGCCATTTATCTGGGTCTTCTTTATCTTCGCGTAAGCCGAGGTTTTTTACCGCAATGGTGCTAATCATGATGATGATCCAGGGCAATACTTCGTCGCTTTTCTCACATTCGAATCCAACCTTCAGACTCTTCAGGACTACTTTTTTAATCTCAGGACGATGCCAAGCGATCTGACGGTGCGCACTGGCCGCAGTAATTCTTAACCACGGGTCGGTTTCACCGCACATATGCTTCTGAAGAAGGGCCACATCGTTCTGCGTTCCCATCCAGCCGAGAACAAACAAAGCCACTTCGCGGTGATGGTTATTGTCGTGAGTCAGATACTCCTTGGCTATCTGTACAGCACTGACGCTTCGTATGTGCCCTAATATTTGTAGTATGTCTGCCTGCATTTCTGGAGACTTTTCGGTTTTTAACACCCCTAGCAAATACTTTTCGGCGGTTGGTCTTTTGCAAAATTCTGCACGCGTTACTTGGTAAAGGAGCTTGGTTTTTCTCCTCCGCAGTAGTTCGTAGTGAGTAATGTCAAACTCGGAGCCTAGATGCTTACCTAGCAGAATCTTAAACGCCATCATACTTCGTATTTCCTCTGGGTCGGCCAAAGCGCCGTGTTCGTCTGCGTAATCGTATGC
>JANLTU010000054.1:0-3286 GCA_031363085.1 Gammaproteobacteria bacterium | reverse complement strand
GCTGCGCTGCCGGATTATCTTGCGGGCCGTGGCGGGTGAGGACAACGTGTCGATTGCCGAAGAACTCGGCGTAAGCCGACCCACCGTGCAACTGTGGCGCACGCGGATCGGCGAGCAGGGCATCGGGGCGGTCTGGCAGATTGCTCCCGGACGCGGGCGCAAGCCGCAGTACGATCAGGCCCGGCGCGCGAGGATCATTAAAGCCACCTTGCAGAGCAAGCCCAAGGGCATGACACATTGGAGTTGTCGGCTGATGGCCGAGGCGCACGCGGTCAGCAAGAACACGGTGAACCGCTTATGGCAGCTACACAACCTCAAGCCACATCTGAGCCGTACCTTTAAACTCTCGCGGGATGCGAACTTCCTGGAGAAGTTGACGGATGTGGTGGGGTTGTACTTGAATCCACCGCACAAAGCGCTGGTATTGTGTCTGGATGAAAAGAGCCAAATCCAGGCCTTGGATCGCACCCAGCCGGGGCTGCCGCTGAAGAAAGGCCGGTGTGGAACGATGACGCACGACTACAAACGCAATGGCACCACCACGCTGTTTGCGGCGCTGAACGTGTTGGACGGCAAGGTGATCGGTGAATGCCACGCCCGGCACCGCCATCAGGAGTGGCTGAAGTTTCTGCGCCGCCTGGACGGTGAGTTCCCCCCGGAGCTGCAGCTGCACTTGGTGATGGACAACTACGGCACGCACAAAGAGCCGCACGTGCAAGCGTGGCTAAAGAAACATCCACGGTTTGTGTGCCACTTCGTTCCCACTAGTTCCAGCTGGCTGAACCTGGTGGAGCGCTGGTTTAGGGAATTGACGGAGAAAGCGATTCGGCGTGGCAGTTTCGTAAGCGTGCCGGACTTAAAAGAGGCCATCGATGAATTTATGCACACCTGGAACCAAAATCCCAAGCCCTTTATCTGGACGGCCACCGTCGAGGGCATCGTCACGAAGATCGAGCGGGCGCGGGTAAAGCTGGAGCAGATCAAGCCCGGATCCACCCGGCCCCGAGGAAAAAAGAAGGCGGCTTAACTGTAAAGTTATTTAAGGGACACTACACTAGCAGTAAATCGGGTGCCTCTCTACTGCGCGTTAGTTTGCCGAACGGAAATACTCTCTACAGTATTGCTTCGGGGAACGGGACGACCAACATCCACCCGTTTACTGATCTGATCGTGCGCAACTGGTTTAAGGGCAAGAATATCGACATCAATGCGGAATTCGAGAACGACATTGCGATATCTCAACTACCGACCGTGGATCAAGTGAATGCGATCAAAAGCGCAATAAAAGAGCTTTTTGCGTTGATCTTGGCGAAATACAACTTGCCGACCGATTTCGATTTATTGGCGTCTGCGTTTGATGCGAATGGTTCTGGCTTTGACAACCTGCTTGATAAGAGCCATGTCGTGATCATTAACAATACGATTACGGTCAACGTCAATGACCCGATTACCAATATCGACGCCAGCATCATTAACAACGTTGGGCTTGGTAAGGACTTCACGCAAACCGATTTGATTCCGCCGTCGCAAGTCACGGGAGTTCGTGTTGTGCCTGCAAGCGATAAGGAGCTGATCGTTCTGTGGAGTCCAGCAGACGACAATATTGGTGTTGCTGGTTACCGTGTATATCGGAGTGACTTGGCTAGTCCTATCACTACGCCGTTTCCGGTGTTGAGCGATTCGTCGCTCAACACAAGCACGCAGTATTGCTACCAAGTCGAAGCCTTCGATGCCAGGAACAACATTACAAATAAATCCACCTCTGTGTGTGGAACCACTCTTGCTGCAACTGTACCTGATACTACGCCCCCGGCAGCCGCCCAAAATTTAAAGGCGACGGCGCTCAATGCCGGCACGATAGCTCTCAACTGGGCTGCATCCAGCAGCGTTGACACGGTAAGTTATGAAATTAATCGCGGCCCGAAAGGTTTGGAAAATACCAAGATCGCGGCGGTCACGACCACAGACTTCACCAATATCAATTTGTCGAGCTCAACCGAATACTGTTACACGGTGTACGCCTACGATGCGGCGCATAACAAATCACTTGTAAGCAATGAAGCGTGTGCAACAACGCCAGCGGCTGCAAATCAACTGACATCAAACAGCGCAGCGAGTGTTGAATTTGCGTCGAGTGCTTACACAGTTTCGGAAGCCGATGCGACCGTTCTAATTACGGTAAATCGCAACGGCGATGCGAGCGCAGCGGCGAGCGTTGGATACCGTCTGCAGGATGGAACTGCCACAGCAGGCGCCGACTATGTGTCGACCAGTGGCGTATTGTCTTGGGGAGCGAACGATACAGCACCGAAATCGTTCCTGGTGCAGGTGAAGGGCGACACGCTCACAGAAGGGAATGAGACTGTGCAATTGGCTTTGTCGAATCCTGCGGGCTTAAGTCTGGGCACTAATGTCAATGCAACGTTAACGATTAGCGATGCCCCCTGCAGCGGCGAGTTATCTAGCGATGTTGTGGTCGATACCACGATTTCGAATTCATGCACGTTAGTAACTGCCGGAATCTACGTAAGAGCCAATGCGACGTTAACGATTCTTCCGGGCGTAACCCTGGTTTTTCAGAACAGTACCGGATTAAACATACAACAGGACGGTGCGTTGGTAGCCATCGGCACGCAAGCTAAACCGATTCTTTTTACCGGGCAGCAGCAAACTCCCGGCTACTGGGAAGGGATTCAATATACTTGGTCAAATAACGTCAAGAACGAGCTCGATCATGTGACCGTCGAGTTCGGTGGCGCGCCAGTCAACGGTACCGGCAACGTCGTAATGTATGGCACTACTGGACTTCCGCAGCGACTAAAAATACGTAACTCTACCTTGAGCGACAGCGCTGGCTACGGCTTTGAATTCAGTGATGGCGCAATTGTTGATGCGTTCTTCAACAACAATATTACGCGTAATGCGAAAGGGCCCGGCGCGCTTCCCGCCGATGTGATAGGGAAGCTTGATAGTACTTCAAACTACCAAGGAAATACGCGCGATGAAATCATCGTTGCCAGTAGCAGTGGCCTCACAGTGTCGCAAACATGGCCCGCCGTGAACGTGCCTTATGCATTGGGTTATGAATACATCAGCGCCGATCTCACGATTGCTGCGGGTGCAACATTGCGTTTCGCAGCGGCAGGCGGATTGAATATTCGTACGAATGGTTCGCTCAAAGCTGTGGGTACCGCGAGCAATGTCATTACATTTACCGGCCAACAACATACGCCCGGTTATTGGATGGGAATTCAGTACACGTGGTCGAATAGCATATTCAATCAAC